>JACOSC010000036.1 GCA_016179055.1 Acidobacteriota bacterium | reverse complement strand
CTTCATTGAGTAGCCCGCCTGCGGGGGCTACTCAATGAAGTGGACCTTAGGTTAACGCCTATGGGGCCAGGGGGTGAGGGGCGCGTGATGTAGGCTGGATCTTGAAGCTCCCCCGGCTTCCGCCGGGGGTATCCACCACCCGTGAACGGTTACCAAAATTGATTAACCAATTTATAATTATTTAGCCGTCGATCCGCCGCCGTGTGACGAATCGATCCCGGGGCTGCTCTTACAGCGCAGCAGGGGGGCGGCCTTACGAAATAGACGCCTCCCAGTATACAGGCCTCTCCGCTTTTTCATGGGTTATGTATTTAAGCGGCCTACAAGATTAGGCACGCATGGGGGGAAAGAAATCCAGCATTTCCCCTGAATAGGAATTTATCAAACTCGGGACAGAATAGCCACCAAAAAATGAAAAAGCGATTGGCCATCTTGAAGCCATTGGGCTTCCCATTGTAAAGTATAGCCTCTCTGTGTGGGCGCAGAGCCGGCCGAAGGCCTGGGGACAGTTCAGCACCATCAAGTAAGGATTCACCGAACGGAGATGAAGGATATGAATGAAATCAGTAACTCGACCCCTAGATCCTCAAGTGAATCGCGAGCGGAAATGATTGAAGTAGTGTTGCCGAATGATGGCAACCCTTTGGGAAACATTCTCGGGGGACGGGTAATGCATTTAATTGACATTGCCGGGGCCATAGCCGCCCACCGGCATAGTCGAGGTCCCGTCGTCACCGCCTCGATGGACAGCGTAGATTTTACGCACGCGATACGAGTCGGTCAGATGGTGGTTCTACAATCTCAGATAACCGCGGCGTTCCGCACATCCATGGAAGTCAAAGTGGATGTCTACTGCGAAGACTACAATACCAGCCGGCGCCTACGCACCAGCACGGCCTATCTTACCTTTGTCGCTATCGATGCCGCGGGAAAGCCGCGCCCGGTGCCGCCGCTCTTGGTAACCACTGAGGCGGAGAAGCTACTCTACCAGGAAGCCTGCCTGCGCCGTCAAGAGCGATTGGCAAGGCACCAAAGAAACAAAGGTCCAGCTTGATTGGCGCAGTTGGAAATGCCCCATCGTCGGCGGTAGGGGAACCTCAATTTCTTCCGGCACCGTCAGACAACGGGCTCCGCGCAGGTTGGAGCACTGTCGTCAAAACCATTAAGAAGCCGACGTTGGGATTCCCCTGAGGGGCCCGGATTTTCGACCATGCCACAGCGTCTTATTGAGAGGCCGAAGCGCTCAGCGAGCCGACCCAGGCTCTTTCAAAATCAATCGGACCGAGTCGCACAACCTCCGCCAAAGATTCCCCAAAACTTCGCTGATCTCGTAAGTGAACGATTACGTCGCGCACGGCGGCCGGCCCTCCCACCTGCTTCAGATATTCGATGGCGGAGAGAGCCTCGGCATAGGCAAGCTCCGCTTCGGCCGACGTAAGCCCGGCATAGGACTGCGACAAACGTTCGAGAGGGATTAGATTGCCTTTGCGCTTGGCATCTGCCAACGCCTTCTGATACTGTTTTGCCTGGCGGCCTTCGATATTCTGTGCGATGCCTTCATTAAACCAGGTGGGGCAGCGCTTGCCGATAGTTCCTGCAATAAACGCGTGGGACAATTCGTGGATCAAGGTGGCGCGCAGTTTGTCGTTGAAGGCGGGGATACCTTTGATGGGTACGCGAATCTTGCCGTCAAACATGGCGCTGCTCCAGGCAGGTGAACGTGTAATGTCAAAGTATGTTTGGTCGGCATAAAGGATAACGTCGATGGTCTCGGGAGGCGTGTCAATTAGCGTACGGCGAAGCTCAAGGTAAGCGCGCTCAAGGTATCGGAGAATCTCGTCGCCCACACCGGTATTGGCCACCTGCTTGCTATAACGTAAGATGAAATGCCTTGTATCTTGCTGTTCCAACTCTTGATGAGCTTTCAGCTCTTCCTGGGCCTGGGCCAGCCGTTTTTCAATGGCCTTAAGCGGCGAGATTTGTAAGGCCCGCTGCCATTCGGCGATGGCGGCCGGCCACTTATCCTGGGCATAGCAGGCTTCGCCAATCAGGTAGTGCAAGGTCTGTTTTGGCTCGCCGCCGCGGGTCGCCACGCGACGAAACGTGGCTTCTGCCTCTTTGTATGAGCCTTGCTCAAATTGAATGATTCCTAAATGAGTCATGGTGGCGGCATCGGTCGGCGCTTGGGATAACGCTTCCTGACATAACTTGAGCGCTTCCTCCAGCTCACCGCGCAGAATCAAATTTCCGGTTTGCCAGTTCAAGGCGGATACCAAGGCTGAGCGTTTTTGAGCGTTGGCCGGGTCATCCGCCAGCTTTTTTTTGAGTTCAGCTAGGGTTTCAACACGGACATCTCTGCCCGTCTCCAGTATGGCGGATTTCAAGAGGGCCAGTCTGGGCTTAGCTTTTTGACTGGCTGGAGATTCTTGCTTCGTCGACAAATCTTCCGGGGGCACCCGACTGACCTTTGGCTTGGTGGAGTCTCCATGAACCAAATCGTCCACTTGCGCTTTGGGGATCGCTCGAACGCCTTCGGGGCTTTCGTATTTCACCAGGTCTCCATCGATCCAAGCGCGCGGAGCCGGCACGACTTTGCCATTCTTAAGATAAATCACATCTGCAAAAACGATAGCAGGGAGTAAAAGTGAGACCGCTAAGAACGTTCCCGAAAACCAGCGAGAGTAGCAGGATGTCATAGTGCAAAGGGCCCTCCAAATGAACGTTGAATTCAAGCGACCGGTTGGTATGCCCTGTGGTTCCCACCCGATTTTAATGGCACTATACCACGTAATTATGGACTATTCAACTTAGATTGCGATGGTGTCGGAAACAAATGGCAAGTGCGCTCAAGACGAATTGTGGTTGAAGCTTTCCCGAGGAGTAAAGACGACAGGGTTGGTCTGCGCCTCCCGCCGCCGCATCCGTTCGGGCAAGTACTCCGGCGAATATTCTGCCCAGGTGGCTCGGGTCATGCTCAACAAGGCGAAAATCTTTTTTTCGGGATGAAGGAAAGGGCGCCTCTTCCCTCAGGGGCGCCCTTATTGAGTGGCGATCGAATTACCTCTGAAACTGCTCTTGCTCCGTCGATCCATCCATAGCCAGAACGGAACTGGCACCCCCCGAGATGACTTGGGTAACCTCATCAAAGTACTCCGCGCCGACAAAGGATTGATGCTCGGTAGCGCGATAACCTTCGTGACGGGCGGCAAACTCAGCCTGCTGCAATTCAGAATAAGCCGCCATGCCCGTCTTATTATAATCGAAGGCGAGCTTGAACATAACGTAATTCAACGCATGGAATCCAGCCAGAGTCACAAATTGAAATTTGTAACCCATGGCGCCCAACTCTTTCTGGAATTTTGCAATGGTCGCGGCATCCAGCTTCTTGGCCCAATTGAAAGAGGGCGAGCAGTTATAGGCCATGAGCTTGCCGGGGAATTCTCTTCGTATGGTATCGGCGAATCTTCTCGCCTCGTCCAGATTGGGTTCCGAAGTTTCGAACCATAAGATGTCCGCGTAAGGCGCGTAAGATAATCCTCGGCCGATCGCTGCGGCAAGTCCACAGCGGACCGCATGGAATCCCTCGTAGGTGCGCGGTCCGGTCAAGAATTCATGGTCGGCAGGGTCTACGTCGCTGGTGAGCAAGCTTGCGCTCAGCGCATCCGTTCGCGCGATGATCACTGTAGGCACGCCCATCACGTCGGCCGCCAGTCTTGCCGCCAGTAGCTTTTGTGTAAACTCACGCGTGGGGACAAGGACCTTTCCGCCCATATGGCCGCATTTTTTTGCCGATGAAAGTTGATCCTCAAAATGAACACCGGCGGCGCCGGCTTCGATCATAGCCTTCATTAACTCGAAGGCGTTGAGGTTGCCTCCGAACCCCGCTTCGGCATCGGCGACAATTGGAGCAAACCAATTGATTCCATTCCGGCCTTTGGCATGATGCTTTTCGTCTTCTCGTTTAAACGCGTGATTAATGCGACGAACCAGATTGGGAACGCTATCGGCGGGGTACAAGCTTTGATCCGGGTAGGTCTGTCCCGCCAGATTAGCATCCGCGGCCACTTGCCAGCCGCTGACATAAATGGCTTTGAGCCCCGCATGCACCATCTGTACGGCCTGATTGCCGGTCACTGCGCCTAAAGCCGGAACATAATCCTCCGTATTTAGTAAGTGCCAGAACCTCTCAGCCCCCAGCCGCGCCAATGTGTACTCGATATGGATAGAACCGGCCAGTCTTACAACATCATTCGCCGTGTAGTTACGAACAATTCCCTCCCAACGTTGATCAGATTTCCAATTAGCTGAAATTGTACGGTTATCAAACATACTTGTCCCTTCCTTATTCTTTATTCTCAGGTGTTGAACCGTTCGCAGAAAACCGTTACGGTGTTACGCCGCTCTGCCGACGAGCGCCTAATGGCCTCGGACTTGCGGCAAAGGTTAATCTATGTGCTCATAGGCCGCCACGGTGAGGAACTCAGGGAATTTCTCACTGGTGACCATGTGGTCGAAGAGCTCGCGAGCCAACCCAAATTTACCGACGGCAAAGGCCGCCTCGCCCAGATCCGCCTTGATCTTGCTCAACTCCTCCTCCAGCATGATATGAAACATAGCGCCATTGATTCTTCTTCCATCGGACAGATGGGAATAATGGCGTATCCATTGCCATATCTGCGTGCGACAGATTTCCGCGGTAGCCGCGTCCTCCATGAGATTAAGAATCGGGACACAACCCGACCCGCGTAGCCACGACTCCAAATACCGCAGCCCTACATTAATGTTAATCCGTAAGCCGGCTTCGGTGATGTTCCCTTCGGGTACTGCCAAGAGGTCTTTCGCGGTGATTGTCACTTCTGCATGCAAAACGTTAAGTTGGTTTGGTCCAGGCATGTAGTTATCAAAAATCTCCTTAGCCATCGGCACCAGACCGGGATGAGCTACCCATGTTCCGTCATGTCCGGCCCGCACTTCGCGCAGCTTGTCGGCGCGCACCTTCTCCATGGCCGACTCGTTAGCTTCCGGGTTATTCTTGATGGGAATCTGTGCGGCCATTCCACCCATGGCATGGGCGCCGCGTCGATGGCAAGTTTGTATGAGCAGAGCCACATAAGCGGAGAGGAAACCCTTGTCCATGGTTACCAACGCGCGGTCCGGAAGAACGAAATTGGGATAATTACGAAACTTCTTAATAAAACTGAAAATGTAATCCCAGCGCCCACAGTTCAGTCCGGCTGAATGCTCTCTCAACTCAAAGAGAATTTCGTCCATCTCAAAGGCGGCGAGAATTGTTTCAATCAGGACCGTCGCTTTAATGGTCCCTTTGGGAATGCCCAAAGTTTCTTGCGCTAGAACAAATACGTCATTCCACAAGCGAGCCTCTAAATGGCTTTCCATCTTGGGCAAGTAGAAGTAGGGCCCGGTTCCTTTGGCCAGTAGGGCTTTCGCATTGTGATAAAAGAACAATCCGAAATCGAAGAGGCCGCCTGGAATAGGGTTGCCCTGCATCAAGACGTGTTTTTCGTTGAGATGCCAGCCGCGAGGGCGCACCATAAGCGTGGCAACTTCGTTACTGAGCTTATAGGATTTCCCTTCCGGGCTAATATATTGAATCGTTCCGCTAATGGCGTCGCGCAGATTGATTTGGCCCTGTAAGGTGGCTTCCCATGTAGGCGAGTGCGAATCTTCGAAATCCGCCATGTAAACTTTGGCGCCTGAGTTAAGCGCGTTGATGATCATCTTACGATCTACCGGCCCGGTTATCTCCACACGGCGATCTTGCAAATCCGTCGGAGTCGACGCGACCAGCCAAGACCCTTTGCGTATGTGATCCGTCTCTGGGAGGAAGTCCGGCAAAATCCCCGCGTCGATCTTATGTTGCCGTTCCACCCGCCGCCGTAAGAGGTCATCACGCCGTGTCGAGAACTCTCGAATCAAAATACTCACGAAGCGGAGCGCCTCCGGTGTGAGAATTTCAGCAAATTCCACCGGGACCGGTCCTCGTATCTCCATACCTTTTGATTTCAACGTGTCATTTACTGTATGTTTCAAATCTGCGATATTTTCTTTAGATGGCATTTTTTATTTGCACCATGATACTATAAAATAGACCTGGGCCTTAATGACCGAATCCAGTCGCGGTATCGTATAGCTTCTCTGACCACGATAGCGGGAGGGTTGGTATGCCGCCGAACGTAGATTGCAATGAACGGGTTCTTCGCAGGCTCGGCCATTGATTTCGCAACAATATATGGGCTCCCAAAGCAGTATAGGGTACTGCTAACAATACCAAGGCGTTTATAATGTTGGCAATCCCGGTGCCAAACTAGCCTTACCTAATCTAGCTTCGTTGGGCCATGCGTTATAAGTAAATAAAAATCAATATATTACCTTATCTGACCGTTAGCTCCGTCGGCTCCATAAAAGAACAACAATGGCAACCATGTGTGCTATTGTCGTCCCACAGCAATGCTCTTGAAGCATTAAACCATTAAATATGCCATATTATCCTAATAAGCCACATGTACCAATATAGTCCCTATTATGGGCCATGTGTAACTCTATTTAAGTCGCCGAAGGGTGAATTGTTGAGGTGAGCTTAGGTCGCTAAGACGTAACATGGTAGGTAGAAACAATATTTTTAACTTCTGGAAGGAGTCTCGATGGAATCGACCAAACGAAGAAGAAGTACGCCCGGAGGGACTTGAACCCCCAACCGACGGATTAGAAATCCGTTGCTCTATCCACTTGAGCTACGGGCGCACAGTAGTTTAGCTAAGTAAATTTAATAAATGTGTTCGGGCAATCTCTTCAGATTCTGAGGCGACCCTATCCCCTCCTGTGATCGATTTTTGACTAGCTATCAATCGTAGCAACGGCTGCTTTCTTAGACTCGTGATTCATGCGGGCATCGCTCAAGATGGTCTTAATGTCGACGTGCCCTAACTGCTCTTTCATCGTCACTCAATCTACTTCATTAGTGCGTAGTCGACTCGCGAATGTACGTCGAAGATCATGAAACCGGAGACTTTCAATCCTCGCTTGCCGACCGTTTTGAAAGCCATCTTTACGTAGCCTAAAGGTTTCATGGTAACTCTATCACAAAAAACATATTCATCGCCAGAGGTCTTTTTTAGATATTGCAGGATAAAATAAAGACGCTCATTGCGTATTCCGGACCAAACCGGCCACCGATTCCGGTCGGAAAGCGATCACTGTTTTGGGCGGGCTCCGAATCGGTGGCCGATTACCTAAGATCGGTGTCTGGTTTCAATCGGAATTAGGTAACAGGCACGTGCCTGGTACCACCGCGCCAGCGAAAACGAGCGAAAAAAAAGCCTGTCAAGACTATTTAGAAATGTCCTGGGTTTGTAGTAGTAGTTTTTCTTTCTTTTTTTGACCGCTGTGGATTTGTGGAAAACTTTTTTCAGCCCGCACTTCGACTACGGTTTCTCGTTATCGGCCTCCTCAGGCCCTCTCTGGCGCAAGCGCTTGTATCCATCAGGAGTTGTGAACGCCGCCCCCACGGCTACCGGGAGTTTTGCTAGCGCCTGCGCCAGGACGGAACCCGTCGCGGTGGCGTTGGCCCCGCTGTGGAAAACTTGTGCAGGGCCGGTTAACCGCCGTCCCCGCGGAACGGCCGGCATCCGTTTTCTGGTGGCGCGCTCCCGCCGTGGTTGTCCCGACGGTCGGGATGGCCACAGGCCCACCGGCGCCAGGGATGATCGGGCCGGGGAAAATATTTTTTCCTGGGTCACGGCGGCCGAACTTGCGATGGTGCCCCGACACTGTCGGGGCCGTTCCGGAAGTTCCTTGTATTTTAGTTCTCGCCCTTTGTAAAGCAAATGGATCGAACCGTCGAGCCAGGCACTGACCGTCAGTGGGTCGCCCGGTCTGGGTAATCCGACATTCTTTTTGAGAATTTGAAAATAGCGATTGTCGCACCG
>JACOSC010000076.1 GCA_016179055.1 Acidobacteriota bacterium | reverse complement strand
CCCTTCGGAGTAACGTTGGCTGGCCTCTTCGCTACGTCCGTTGCCTGCGACGCACTGGCTGCATCCCCCCGAACCGAGACAAGCTTCGGAGTTCTGCCAACGTCTTCTGCACAAGTACGGACTCGCGCAGGTAGGATTAAGTCTATGTTACCAACATGGACCGCACCGTTTTTCATTCGACTTAGTATTTCATCCATACGGTTCACGCGCCCTTTCAGGGCTTGCGTGCCGGGGGCGGTTTCTTTCCAGGGGCGGCGCTTCGCTTGCCCCTGGCTATTTTATCTCGCTCCTTCGGAGCTTTGAGTGGTGAGCGGCATTCCACCCCAACCAGATGTCCAAATTCCAGGGCCGCGTAGCAGTCTCATGACTATAGCCGTGCCTTTCCAGTCACGGTAGGTCTGGCGTCGGAAATCCCTTCCGTCCCGACGCTGTCGGGACGACTGAACCGCAGCCACGGGATAAAAATTGCAAAGCGACGATGCCGGCAACCAGCATGATAGTTTTCAGCCACAGCGGCGTTCACCGAGTGCCCAGAGGCATCTTCGACTCTGTGAGTCCCTGGGGATACTTCGTGGTTTCCGCTCAGCCCGTTTGTGGCTTGACGAATGGTCGGCAATTTCTTATCCTGCCCTCAGGTATCACTATGGCAAAGAAAAAGAAATCACGTATCAAATTTCGAATCCCTCTCCCACGCCAAACGGAAAAGGCCCATTCCGTCAAAAAAGGCGCCAAAGGATACAGCCGCCAACGCGCTCACATGGAAGCACGGGAAACTATCCAAGAGGAAGCCCCCGAGTAGCGTCGGCATGGGATAGCGCCGCGGGATGACGTGTCACTAAAAACTTTGGAGCAGTTCCACAGCTCCCATGCGGGGCGGCACGACGAATGAAAATTACGGAGGCGGGCTCTTACCTCTGCCATCCGTTATCCGCTTTTTCGCGAGGAACTAATTCCCGGCCGCGACGGCCGCCCTGATTAATCTCCCCACATCTTTGACCGTTTCCAGTTCCCGCACCGTAGCGATGACTTCTTCGATTTGTTGCGTCGTCAACAACGCAGCGGCTTCTCTGCGAAATTTTTCCTCCACGCGAAGGGAAATTTCCGCCAAGCTCTCACGGCCTGGGGCGCCTAAAGGCAGCCGCACTGTAGCCGAATAAGTCTCGCCGCCGGTCAGCGTAACCTTCATGCGCGTGCCAAAGGGAATCCGCAAGCGATCCAAATCATAATCTCCCAGATCGAACCCCAACGATCCAGCGCCCGTTTTGGCCTGCTCGAGTATCCACTTTTCAAGCTCGTCAGTTTGGCCATCGTCGGCGCTGGCGCCCTCTTGCCGGTAAAATTCTCTCATGCACTGCAGGCCGCGCAGTAGCTCGGTTAAGCGGAATTGTCCAAATACCTGACCAAGATTGATGGTCTGGCCAACCGTTTGAAACAGGTTGATGGTCTCGAGTGTGCTGTGGCGGAGGATCATTTTATCGACGAGCGCGCGCAGCGCGGCGCGATGGTTGTTCAGCCAATCTTCCGATAGCTCATCCACTGTCAGCCGTCCCGCCAGGAAGGCAATGGCCAAGTTAATACGCAGCGTAAAATTAACGTTGATCGGTTGCAACTGTTCCCAATCGGTATACTCGCGGGCCAGCACGTCGGTCTCCATGGTAAGCAGGTTGGCGTCGATTTCAATCGATTGAAATGATTCCGGCGGGATCACTCGAGTGCCATGACGTTGTTCGTATTGCGCAAGGATCTGCATGATGGCATCGACGGCCGTATCAATATAGGCGTCACCTGGATAGATTTTGAAGGCCAGTGTATCGGTCACCCAGGCCCGGCCCCAACCGGTTAACAAGAATGGTATGGGCAAACAGGCGAAGATCGGCAAGAATCCTTGTCGGTGTGTGATGATCTGTGTCGAACCCGTCAGCCCGCGGCGGGCCAACTGTGCGGCGACCAGCCCCATGACCGTTGGTGTCGCGGCCGTGGTCAGTTTGGAATCGGGCGCGAGAAAACCGGGGAAGAGGGCAAACGGCGGCTGATACAGGGCGAGTCCTATGGCGTGCTCAATTTGCGGCCGCGATAAACCCAACAGCTTGGCGGCCGCGCAGGCCGCCCCCAGACAATGTATGGAGGTCCAAAGCTGGCCGTTGGTTTTCCCAAAGAGAATGGCGCCGCCGAGGCGCCCGGCCACTTCATTGGCGATGACCTGCGCCAGCAGTATATCCCGAAACGAAAGGTGCAAAGCTTCACCAAGCGCCAGCGGCACCGTCACGGCGGAGTGAGACGTGTGGCCAAGGAACAAATAATCATCAAAGTCGTAGCAGATGCTCATCGTGGCATTAGCAAAGACGGCGTCGTTGGGGGAAGTCTGCTGGCCAGACGGTATGATGGTGCTCTGCCCGCGGCCGCCGAGTTCCACGACATGATCGATGACCGCGCGCCCTCGCTCATATTTATAGCCCGCATGCATGGCGGCTAGTATGTTCAGAACCTGTATCTTGGCTTTTTGGATGACACGCTCCGGCAGGTCTTCGTAGCGCACGGCCGCGACCCATTCAGCCATGACCTGTAAGCTGCACGAGGCGTCCGTCAGTAACTCGGTCATACGCCCCTCGCCGGCATCGACCGCGCTCGCCGGGCCGCAGAGGGTGGCGGCCAGCGCATTTTGGCCGACTAACGAGGCGCCGCCGGTGATCGCCCCTATGCCGATCCCTCGCAAAAACTCGCGCCGTGGAAGTTCATGTGACTCGCTCATACTACACTCCTATTAAGAATGCCGATTGCGATAGCTACCAGGTATGTCTCGCCCTGGCCTGCCCGGCTCGGCCACCCGCCCGTTACCGCAGGCGGTTCTGTTTTTCGTGACTGGATTCTGCCGGCTTAACCTGTCGCGCTTCGCCGGTCAAATACGTCTTGAATAATCCTTCTTGGCCGGGGCCGGCGATCTCAAATTTGATGGACAGAGTATCCTTCTCCGTTTTGGTGTAGGTCAGGCGATAGCGTGGTTTGTTTGAAGAGACGGCGCTGATGAAGGTCAGGGACCGTGCGTCTCCATTGGATTCGGTGTTGTAATTGATCACGTGGCCTTCGTTGTCGAAATAAATCGCCGGCATGCCCTTGCCAGTTTGGTCGGGGTAAATGATCATAAGATCTTCATGCGTCAAGGTCGGCTTCCCTTGTCCAGCGGGATAGTCGGCGCGATTCTTGCGCACCATGATTTTGCCGTCAAGGCTCCACGCAAATGAAAATGCTCCCGACCCTTGACCAGGTCTCCCTCCGCCTTCCGCCACCCATTCGCCCAGGAGAAACTGATATGGCTTCCAAAGGTCCGTTGGCGGCGGATCTGCCGCTAGTGCGGCGGTTCCCCACGCCAGTATCAGGACCATACCTACAAGCGCCGTCTTAGCACCGTGTTTCTTCATAAAAATAAAATTTCCTCAATAATGGATCGCCCGATCATCTAAGAAACCAACCACCGTAAACCAGGAACGGTAATGGAGCGTGAGTCGTCGATCCTGGAATGTACTGGAACTGATTGATGGCAACGTGTCATTTCACGCTCACAGATCACGCATGGATATGAGATACGAAACGCCAAGTTTTGCAATCGAATCATACTATAACCTGAGTTACCCTGTAAAGACTCTGAAGTTCGATCATAAGAAACGCGCTGATGCCAAACTCCAGCCCCGCGGGGTCCTGGAGTTTGGACATTTGTTGGAGTGGGGTACCGCTTACAATCCAAAGCTCCGAAGGAGCGCTCTATAATAGCCAGGGGCAAGCGCAGCGCAGCCCCTGGAAAGCAAGCGTCCGCAGCTCGCCAGCCCTGAAAGGGCGCACTAAGGAAGATCAATTCGTAGGCCGCCGTCGATTTCTTCAGTACGTAATTCATCGAGCAAAAGGGTATCACGCCCTTTCAGGGCTTATAACTTATATAATCTTACATACCAGGGGCTGAGCGGCGCTTGCCCCTGGCTATTATACCCCGCTCCTTCAGAGCTACGCGAACCAGCTTCGAGCTATGGCGGGGTGCCCGCTCGAAGTGGTGGGGACGAAAGGATCGCGCCAGGCTGTGGCCAATGTCCAAACTCCAGAGCCCCCGTGCGGGGCCGGCACCTCTACCGTCTGATTGGCTTATTATCGAATCTCAGTTAAGGAACTTGATTCTTTGGGTAAACGAATCTTAATTCTCCATAAGAGCCATGCTTTGTGGTTTTGTGGGCACTGAGGCACTGCCAGACGATGATAAACAGTTGCTGCCGAAGCACGGCCATGGTACAGTAGCCGCGTGACGAAGCGCAGCCAAAGGTATTCATCGAAGGGAACTGACCAAGCGCTCCGTTTAGGGGCGCACATGTCGATTGCCGGCGGGGTTTCCCAGGCCTTGCTCCGTGGTGCGTCCATAGACTGTGCCACCATACAGTTGTTCACCAAGAGCAACATGCAGTGGAAGGCATTCCCTTTGAGCGAGTCGGAGGTGACGGCGTTTCATGCCGTACGTCACGAAACCGGCATAACCCCCATCGTCGCGCACTCCAGTTACTTGCTTAATTTGGCGTCTCCGCATACGGAGCTTTTTGCGAAGTCGGTAGAGTCGGCGTGGATCGAACTGGAGCGATGCGAGCGATTGGGAATTGAATATTTTGTCATACATCCCGGCGCCGCTATGACCGCCACACCGCAGGAAGGCGTGCGTCGCGTTGGCGAGGCGCTGGATGGGCTGCACGCACGTTTACCGGGTTATCAAGTCCAGATTTGTTTGGAGACCAGCGCCGGGCAGGGGACCTGCGTGGGACATCGTTTTGATCAATTAGCTCAAATCATCAGCTCGGTGAAGGCACCCGAGCGAGTGGGCATATGTGTGGATACCTGTCACATATATGCCGCCGGCTACGATATCAGCACGCGCGCCGGCTACGAAGACACGATAAGCGCCTTGGCGGAAACCGTTGGACTCGACCGCATAAAAGTTTTTCACCTGAACGATTCTAAAAAAGGTTTGGGGTGCCGCGTCGATAGGCACGAGCACATTGGCAGGGGCTGCCTCGGCTTAGACCCTTTTCGCTTTCTCATGAACGATCGTCGTTTCGCTCAGATTCCTAAGATCCTCGAAACCCCCAAGGATGAAAAAACGCTGGCCGAAGACAGAATAAACCTGGCCACCTTGCGCTCATTATATCACGGAGGAAGTTGAGGCAGACGCACCCCTCACCGCTGCGAGAGCCCACCCGCTCTCACGAAATTACCTGGGAGCGCCGGCATCCCTGCCGGCGAGTCTCGTGGTGGACCGAGTCCCCCCTTGCCCCGACGGTAGTCGGGGCGCTCCCAGGGGTGTCGTTGCTATTTTCATACGTCATGGCGCCTCAAAAGGTGCATGATCAACTCCTGGAAAATCTGGAATGAAATTTTCGAAAATAGTCTGTCTCCCCGTCCCCATAATCCTGACAAGGGCCCAAATTTGCCCGCGCTTACGGTGTTTCTCCACATAAACGCAGCAGCAGATCCCAACGCCGGTCCACTTGCCGTTGCAACTCTTCAATCATAGGTTCATGTTCGGTGCGAAAGAGATGACGGAAGCGTCCCTGCATTTTCAGCCATTCGCGGACCGGCTTCTTTTCACGTGGCTTATAGGTCAATTTGCGATACCCATGCTCCGCTTCGTACAAGGGCCATATGCAAGTTTCCGCCGCCATTTGCGCTATACTCATCCCGTCTTCCGCGGGAAATTTCCAGCCGAGCGTGCAAGGCGAGAGCACGTTGATAAATGTGGGTCCATCAATGGCCGCGGCTTTTTCCACTTTCTTCATATAATCTTTCCAGTGTCCGATGTCAGCCTGCGCGGCATAGGGCAAATCGTGTGCGATCATGATCTCGGTGAGATTCTTTTGTAACTGTTGCTTACCAAGCTTCACCGCTCCATCCGGAGAGGTTGAGGTCCATGCGCCCATGGTTGTAGCGCTGGAGCGCTGTATACCAGTGTTCATGTAGCCTTCGTTGTTATAACAGATATAGAGCATGTTATGGCCACGTTCCATGGCGCCGGATAGCGATTGCAAGCCAATATCATAAGTACCGCCATCCCCCCCAAAAGCCACCAGCTTGATCTTCTTAGCAATCTTCCCCTTTCGCCGCAGCGCATTATAAGCCGCCTCCACGCCGCTGACAGTGGCCGCGGCATTCTCGAAGGCATTATGAATGAGAGGGACGTTCCATGCTGTATACGGGTATATGGTGGACACCACTTCCATGCAGCCAGTGGCAATGCCCACGACTACAGGGTCTTTAATATTCATCAGCGCCTGCTTTAGGCTGACCATGGGCAAACATCCCGTGCAGGCCCGATGCCCCCCGGTGATTCTTTCCTCTTGTGCCATATATTCCCTTAGCCCGGACATAACCGCTCCTTCATTGGCGTGCGGCCTCGCTGGCCTGTCGCCATAAAAAAACTGTCGAAAACTTTACGGATCCGCATGCTAGACTTCAATGTGCACCGGTTGTTCTAATTTCTCTTGGCGCACTCCGAGATAAATGGTCTCCGTTTCCGTCGAACCCATCTCAATTACCCGGCGCAGATCCTCGTATACGCTTCCGATATCTTCACAGAAGATATCGCGCCCGCCCAGACCATAAACATAATTTAGGACAAGCACGCGTTCTCGTTGATCGAGCAGCGCGGACCGCACCTCCAGATACACGGGACCACCGATCGAACCAAAAGCAATGGAGCGATCCAGCACAGCCACGGCTCTTGTGCGACCTAGCGCCTTTGCCAATTCATGGTGGGGAAAGGGTCGAAAGACGCGTAATTTGATCAGTCCGACGCGTTCCCCCGCGCTCCGCAAGCGATCCACGACTTCCTTGGCCGTGCCGGCGGCCGAACCTAGCACGATAATGGCCCGCTCGGCATCCTCCATCCGATAGCTTTCAAAATAGTCGTACGATCGGCCGCATAGCTTTGTAAATTCCTGGGCAATCTCCTGAATAACCGTAAAGGCCGTTTGGTGCGCTCGAGCTTGCTGTACCTTCGCCTCAAAGTAGTGGTCGGGAAGATAAAGGGCGCCCACTGTCACCGGGCGTTCAACATCAAGCAATTGCAGCTTGGGTTGATACTCGCCGACAAAGCGTTTAGCCGTCTCATCGTCAAGGATCTCTACGGCCTCCATGGTATGACTAATAATAAAGCCATCGTAACAGATCATCACCGGAAGCAAGACCTCGGGATGTTCCGCGATCCGCACGGCCATCAGTATATTGTCGTACACTTCTTGCGTGTTCTCCGCGTAAAGCTGAAGCCAACCTGTATCGCGGCAGCTCATTGAATCCGAATGGTCGCAATGAATATTGAGCGGCGCCGACAACGCACGATTGACCATGGGCATCACGATGGGCAAACGCAATCCGGAGGCAATGTGAAGAATCTCGAACATGAGCGCCAGACCTTGCGAGCTGGTTGCCGTCATGGCCCGCGCGCCGGCCGTCGAGGCGCCGACGGTGGCGCTCATCGCCGAGTGTTCGGACTCTACCAGTACGAACTCGGTGCTGACCTTCCCATCCGCCACGTATTCAGCAAATTTGTGCATGAGCTCAGTCTGCGGCGTAATCGGATAGGCCGCGACAACATCGGGGTCAATCTGCCGCATGGCTTCGGCCGCGGCATCATTACCGGTCATGGCCACCCTTTTTCCCATAATAGTAGACTCCTCTCGGGGCGTTATCTTCGCTGCAGGTTGTCCCCTTCGTTGAATATTTCGTAGCTACTCAGCCAGTGCCTTTAGCTCCGTAGGAGCGGCCTGTTTATAGCAAGAATCCATGTGTGAGTTCGAACAAGCCCCGTAGGGGCGGCCTGTGTAGGGTTGATTTCGGCGCCGAACACGTCCGGACAGGTCGCTCCTCCGGAGCTTTAGGACCTACCCTAGGAATCGCTACTACAAACAGGCCGCCCCTACGGGGCTGAGACGCATTGCCTGAGCAGTTACAATATTTCTTGCATCGTTATAATGATGCTTAATACTAATCGATGATAATAACTAAAAAACTCTGAGCCCGCCGGCGCAAGTTAGGGAGAATTCCGGTGTGAGCGGCTGCGGACTTCTTACTCTTCCGGCCTCATGCTTTATCGCATTCGGCGCCGTGGCCCAAAAAGCCTCATTTCTCTCTCACCATTTCAATGGCATGCGCCTTGACGGGGCATACCGTGGCGCATAATGAACAACCCTTGCAATGATGGTAATCAAAGCCCACCACCTTTTGATCAATAGCTACAATCGCCGAGTCGGGGCAGTAAATCCAGCACATCATGCAATGGACGCAGCGCTCGGCTGAGAAAACCGGACGCATTGTCCGCCACGAACCCGTCTTATATTGGGAAGCGGTTCCAGGTTCTGTAATGTGGCCGCCCGCCGTTATGACGTCCCCATCGCTGAGCAGTCGAGATGGCATTTTAATGTACCTCCTGATAGGCGCGATGAATGGCCCGCAAATTACCATCAATTACACTATCGGAAAACTTACGGCGAAATTTCTTTCGCATGTTTTCCTCTAAACGATCCATACTCATGATGTCTGTCAACCGTATGAGTGCGCCGATCATAACCATGTTTGGGATATCTCGTCCGATGGTTTCGAGAGCGATTTCGGAAGCATTGGTTGTGTAAACACGTTGGGTTGGCTTGAGCGAGAGAGAAGACCAAATCTCGGCAGGAGAGCGGTTGGTATTGACAAGCAGGAAGCCATCGTCGGCTAGGCCATCCGCGACTTCTTCACTGTCGAGTAAGGACGCATCGAGAATTACGACCACGTTTGGCCGCTTGATTCCGCAGTGAAGTCGAATCGGCTGATCGTCGACCCGATTATAGCCGCGTACGGGCGCCCCCATGCGCTCTGGACCATATTCGGGAAACCCCTGGCCGTACTTCCCTTCTTCAATTACCGTTTCTGCAAGCAATAGCGCCGCGGTTTTCGTTCCCTGCCCGCCGCGGCCGTGCCATCGAATTTCAATCATACTTCATTTCACCTCATCGAACCATGGACAGACGTTCGAACTACCTTTCCCTATCTGGAGCTCGGTTTTTCCAATCACAGATAAAGGATATACGTAACCGCTCACGGGGGTCAGGGGTCGGGCGGTATTGGTTGGATTTCTTTTCCAAACCGTCCGCAATCCGTTAACCATCCGCCCCACTACCCAATCTCAAAATCACGATAATTCCTAACAGTCATCGG
Organism: Acidobacteriota bacterium; assembly: GCA_016179055.1. GTDB lineage: Bacteria > Acidobacteriota > UBA6911 > JACOSC01 > JACOSC01 > JACOSC01. The sequence goes on along the minus strand of JACOSC010000076.1, from coordinate 35,672 downwards.
CACCCCCGGTTCCTCGGCCTCTGATCCCTGACCCCAGATCCCCGTGAACAGTTACGGATATACTTACGGAACCTCCGACAGGCCGCTGCCTGTTTCACATTGAAAAGCATGTTTTCATTTGATAATTTCGCGCCCATATTCTCACTCGTCAAGCCCCGCACATTTTATGCCATGCGTCCTTTTTCTTCCAACAAAACTTCTCTTGAGTTCATAATAAGTTATCGACAAGAATCGGAAAAGGATTAGATGAGAAAAGACGCATGGGTTATCTCACCAAAGCTCAGGCGACAAATAGCCCAGGCATCGACGTCATGATAGAGGCGTGCGAGGAAACATGGAGGACCCTTCCTTGGACCTGTTGAACGGTATAGAAGTATTTGGTCTCAATGGTGAAGCTCATTCTGAGCCAATGCTTCAAAGTTAGGTTCACCGGAGGGTGCGTGGCCTTATCTCCTTGGCCGATAGATTACTTAGCCGCCCACATTAACCACCTCAGCGATACCCCAAAGTCCTTGCGTGATGATCCCTAGTAACTGTTCACGGGGATCGGAGGTCGGGGATCGGGCGATATTACTTGGATTTCATTTCCAAAGATTTCCGCAATCCGTTACGCATCCGCCCTACTACGCAATCTCTAAATCACGATAATTCCTAACAGTCATCGGTACCACCGGGCCCTTGGCCCCCGACCCCCGACCCCCGACCCCCGTGCACAGTTACGATCCCTATTCGGAAAAGACGCATCGTTAATCAGAGCGGCTGTACTTTATGACAGGTTCAATAACCACCTCAGGTTTTATAGAATTTGATACTAAGCATTTTGAATGGGCGTCGTGAAGGACCTTCTGCACGTCGGCAATGGCCGTAGTGGATTCCACGATTATTTCGGGACGCAAAGTAATTCTAGTAAATCTATAACTTCCATCCACAAATTCAAGCTGGCCTTCCGCTTGGCTTTTATATTCGACCAGCAGAATCTGGCCTTGATTTGCGAAAGTCAAGAAGGTTGCCATCGTGCAGATGTCCACCGCGGCAACAAACAGATCTTCCGACGACCAAATTCCTTCTTGGCCTTTGAACTCCGGTGGACTGGAGACTCGATAGGCCGGTTTTCCCTCTGCGCTAAGAATACCGCCGCGGCCTCCCGTCCACTCAAGTTGGGTGCGGCACGTAAAGGGTTTGTGATTTACCCTGGCTTTCCGTGACGGGACTGTAAGTGCCATATAAGTCGTCCTCCCCCTGAAGATAATTCCCTGCCTTATCAGGTCCAGTCGTCCACAACGCCTACGCCTAACCCAGGTCATGCGATTTCTGGTCGGCGCCGGCAATAAGCCAAGAGCGGAGCCTCCGGTGTCATCGTTACGCGTTGTTTGAGAAAAACGGATTCGTCATATTATTACGTTTTTAAAAATCACTGTACTCAGTACCTTCGCATGGAAGAATTCTGCAGGAAATCCAACTGACCCCACAATGGAGCCATGGCGCCACTGAATACGGAAGGAAGTTGTTAGATGTAATCACAATCAGTTTGACCAATTACTATCACTACATCGAAAGCTAGCCCGGACCTACCGCACATAATAATTTGGACATCGAGAAAATCCAAGGACGGACTTCAATCAGCATGCGAATCGGGAGGAGGGGGAAACCGATTCAGCCCTATGAACCGTAACATAGGTATGATTTAAAATCCGTCCTGGACCTTCATTTCTTACTCTGAGCACGCGCAATCACCTACTTTGACCGTCTTTCTCTGATGATCCCACTATTTGCGGTGCGACCCCTGTTTCGTTCCGCTCCGCAAACCGTATGCCATCCGATAGGTCTCCCGCCTGGTTTGCTAAAGCATTGATATACGGTAATATTGAATCGAGTTATTAAAGAAAAATTTGGTCAAAGCCGGGTGATTTGAACCGTGCTTGTGTGAATTGTCTCAAATACGCGTCGTCGATAAAGTGGGAGCCGGCAGGTTGCCTACATGGGCACAGAATCATGAAGGGGTTCCCCGCCCTATCACCCATTCTATAGCCGACGTAAAAATGGCAGGTCCACGCTTCCCGAAAACCGATGCTCGTTTCTCCGACACACTCCTAAAGAGCCGCGGGGTTTTTAGTGACGACGCATTCCCGCTGACGGCGGGAATCGTAGAATAGAGGCTTGCGCTCTTTACACTCCGAATCTTTCCCTTTAAACTAGAATTCCCGTGATCCTAAGGTCTTTGGAGGAACGTGAATGCTGGACATGAAGTTTGTTCTTGAAAACATAGACCACGTGGCTGAGCGGTTGCGCACGCGTGGAACGGCGGTGATAGACACTCTTAACCAAATTAAGAGTTATGACACGAGCCGTCGTGCCCTTATCTTGCAAGTCGAGCAGCGGAAGAGCCTGCGCAATACAACCTCTGAGCAAATCGGCCGTATGAAGCGCAATCAGGAAGATACGGCCGCGCTGCAAGCCCATATGCGAGAGGTTAACCAGGAGATAAAGCTGTTGGAGGAGAAACTAAAGGTGGTTGAGGATTCCATAGCCGCGCTGTGTCCCACCGTCCCGAATATACCTCACACCTCTGTGCCGGTAGGCGCCGATGAAACCGGTAACCTCGAGGTGCGACGTTGCGGCATTCCGCGGAAGTTCCCTTTTCCTCCCAAGGACCATGTGGATCTTGGCGAAGGATTGGGTATTCTGCATTCCCAGCGGGCCGCCAAAATCACGGGCGCCCGGTTTTCGCTCTTGGCCGGCATGGGGGCGCGCATGGAACGCGCTCTAATCAATTTCATGTTGGATACGCATAGCAGACATCACGGCTACACGGAAGTGTTTCCCCCATTTATGGCTAATCGGGCGAGTTTCTTTGGGACAGGCAACCTGCCCAAGTTTGAAGCGGATCTCTTCAAGGTGGAAGGGACGGATTTCTTGCTGGCGCCAACGGCAGAAGTTCCAGTAACCAACATCTATCGCGATGAAATCCTTGACGCCGATCGCCTGCCCATCTATTTAACCGCCTATACGCCCTGCTTTCGGAGTGAGGCCGGCTCGCATGGGAAAGATGTTCGAGGTCTGATTCGCCAGCATCAGTTTAACAAGGTGGAACTGGTTAAATTCACAGCGGCAGAAACGTCTTACGAAGAGCTGGAAAAGCTGGTCGCCGATGCCGAAAGTATCTTGAAACGCTTGGAGCTGCCTTATCGTGTGGTCGCGCTATCCACTGGGGACATGGGGTTCTCTGCCGCCAAGACTTATGATATCGAAGTTTGGCTGCCTAGCCAGGATCGCTATCGCGAAATATCCTCGTGCAGCAATTTCGAAGATTTCCAGGCCCGCCGAGCCAACATTCGTTATCGACCTCAGCCCGGGGCCAAGCCGCGGTTTGTCCACACCTTGAATGGTTCGGGCTTGGCTATCGGCCGCACTTGGCTTGCCATTTTGGAGAATTATCAGTTGGAGGATGGATCAGTGGTTGTTCCCGAGGCGCTTAGACTTTACATGGACGGAATCGAGAAGATAGAAAAAGGGAGAGTGTTATGACCCGCAGGGATTTTCAACCGGTGAGATCTGAATGCTGCTTACAACCCAAAGCTCCGCTGGGTGGAAGCGGCTTCCAGCCGCTTTCTGGAGTTTGGACATTTGGTAGGGAGTGGGATGCCGCTTACTATCCAAAGCTACGAAGAAACGGCAGCGGTTCTGCTGACCGACTAAGAAACCGTCCGTGGTTTGGCCCAGACGCACAAAGCGTCCGATTTCTATGCGTTAACTAATCACCTTCAGATGTCTACTATAGCCAGTTTTGCAATAATCCAACGGCGGCCGCGTATGGCGGCTTTTTGGAGAGCTTGCGTTTCGATGTTTTGCTTAGGATCTATGCTTACCGTTTTTTCCGCTTGCTCGTCACGCCAGGCCATCTCCACGGGCCAAGCTCCGAAAGTTTATTTTGATTTTTTAACTAACTTCTCGGCGGCCGCCATTGACCCAAAACCGACGCGGCCGGCCGAAGAGGCCGGTGTGCGGCTGTTTAGTTTCGTTAGAAATCATGTGCGGCGGCAAAGTTTCGTTACTATCGCCAACGCGACCGCACGCTTTGCTATTCCGTCGATTCCGGCCGGCGCCGTACTGCGCGGTTATTTAGGAATGCCGTTCAACCTCGGTGACGGGGCGCTGGCGGAGCTGATCCTGGAAGAAAAGGAAACCCGCTGTCTACTGCTCTCCCGCCACATGGACCCGGCCCATCAGAGAGGCGACCGTGATTGGATTCCTTGGGTAGTGGATCTTTCACCGTATGTGGGGAAGACGGCCACTATCATATTCTCGGCCAAAGGCACGTCCGGCGATCTCACGGGGGATTGGGTCGGCTGGGCCGAGCCTACGATAAGCTGGTGACCAATGCCCGGTAATTTTCCGAAAGCATGCGATATTTTCTGAGGATGAGCCGGTTATTCTTGTCCGCGTTGCGAAGGCTCCCCTCGAACGGCTACAAGAAATCCAGGGGGACCGTATGCGGTATCAGGCCTTTGCGATGACTCCAGTCGTAGAGCGCCTGTAAACCGGCTCGGCCGCGCGGCCCATAGTCGAGGGTAAACTCGTTTACATACATGCCGACAAAGCGATCGGCCAAAGAGGTGTCCATGCCGCGGGCATATTGGAGCGCATAGCGCAGCGCCTCGTCCCGGTGAGCCAGTCCATATTCAATACTCTGCCGTATGAGCTGCGAGATGCGTTGCGAGGCCTCGCGTCCCAAGTCCTTGCGAATGCCGTTGCCACCGAGAGGGAGCGGCAACTGCGTCTGTTGGTACCACCACTCACCCAAGTCAATGATCTTGTGCAACCCGCCGGCGCCGTATGTGAGCTGTCCTTCATGAATGATCAACCCGGCGTCCACCCGCCGAGCTGTGACTTCCTCCAGTATGCCATCAAAAGGGACAACCTGATAACGCACCTCAGGCTCAATCATTCTTAGAACCAGGAATGCGGTCGTCATCGTGCCCGGCACGGCAATGATCTTGTTCTTCAGATCTCGAAGGTCAAACGGCTCGGCGGCTACGATCAACGGGCCGTAGCGGTTGCCGATGCTGGCGCCGGCCGGCATGAGCGCGTAACGATCGGCGACGTAGGCGTAGGCGTGAAAAGAAATGGCGGTAACTTCGTAGAAACCCTCAAAGGCTTTTCGGTTGAGTGTCTCAATATCTTGCAAGGTGTGCGAGAAGTCAAGATCACTCGTATCTATCTTACCGTTGGCCAGCGCGTAAAACATGAACGCGTCGTCGGGGTCGGGGCTGTGTGCGACTCGAATCACTTGGTCTGACATAGAGCGCCCATTGTACATAGGGGTAGCATGGCTGTCAACGCCAAAGCTATCGGGTCATGGCCATTTTGGATTCTCTTACGGGTGGCGCCTGGACATAAAAAAACGCCCCTCGCTCCAGTGAGCAAGGGGCGTAAAACTAGAGTAATATTTGGGTCAGAGATTACAACTGTTGCGGCGGAATCATGTTGCCCGACGCCGAAAGTCCGCCCTCGGACGCCCCTTCCTCCGTCGCTCCCGTACACTCAATAGGTCCGCATTTGCCGACGCCACAACAATGATCTACCAGACAAGGCCGGCCATCGGCGCAGTCATCGCTCGTTGTGCAGCTCTGATGAGTGTCGCAGAGAAAGTCGCCCGTGCAATACCCGCCGCCTTCAGCCAGCGCAAAACAGTAGCACGGAGTGAGGTCCGGGTTGCAATCGGGAGTGAACCCGCCGCAGCTTTGCGGAACGCATCCGCCAGCCCATACTACGGCACCCAAAACCAGCACAAAAGAAAGCATCAATGTTGCGGTTAACAAAGTTCTCTTCATTTGCCATCTCTCCTTGTTAATAGGAATAGCCTGAAGCAGAAATACACTTCCACCTACGTGTCTACTCCTCGGTTATTGTTTATTCCAACCGATGGGCAATGCCCCAGTCAGTTGGGCATGCCAGGTGATATTGTTTGATGCCAGATTACAATCATGCTAGAAAACAACAGAAATCATAAGGGAGATGCAGAAACGTCACACAACCATAGACCATCCAGGTTTTGGTCTTTCCATGTCCCTTTCCATTTCGCAGGATTTTGCACTTGTTCTTAAAATTAAACCATGCATTTTTCGGTGGCAGCCCCACTACCTACCGCCGCCGCTTATTTGAATTTTCCCTAACTCCCAATACGACACTATATCAAAAGCTTGATGGAGTCAAGCAAATTTTGCTTCATTACTAAAATAGATTGGTATTTTATCCGTAATTACTCAGCCACTCCTTCGACCAAGCCGGAGGGTTTTCGCGCGATTCCTGATTTCAAAATTGTTCAACCATCCACGCATTAGGCTACCCAGCCGATACGGAACCGCCGCCATGGGCTAAGCAGTTACGTTTATCCTTAAATTTAGCGAGGGCATCTATTATTGCAAAACTGCGGCGGGCCCAAACCAGTCTACGGAAAGTTGCGATAGCCATGGCCGCTAGCGGCTCCGGGTCACGTTCGTGCGATCGCAATAGGTTTGCACGGCGCAAATAGAGCACTTTGGCGATGTGGGCAGACATATATTTTGCCCAAACGCCACGAGTAGTGGATTGATCTCAATCCAATAACGAGGTGGAAGCTTGCGGCGCAGCACTTGCTCGGTTTCATTCGGTGTACGGCTTTGCACGTAGCCCCAGCGATTGGTGATGCGGTGCACGTGCGTATCCACGCAGATACCTGGCTTGCCAAACGCCTGGTTAATCACCAGATTGGCCACCTTGCGACCGACCCCGGGAAAATTGTCCAAGGCCTCGAGACTGTCCGGGACTTTTCCATCATAGTGCTCGAGCAGCATAGAGGATATTTTCAGGATCTGAGCGGCCTTGGTGCGGCTGAAGGCCACGGGAAGTATGGCGTGCCTAATGGCCGCTTCGGAGAGTTTGATCATGGCGGCGGGCGTATCGGCCTGAGCAAACAGCCGCTGCGCGGCCAGAGCGGTGACGCTGTCCCGCGTGCGAGTGCTGAGCAGAGCGGCCATAAGAATACGATAAGGACTCGCGGCGCGGCGCGCCATATCGTCAATAACCGGCAGGATCCAACCCTTGGCCTCTCTACGTAGCCGACGAAAGACAGGGAGCAGTTCCGTTTGTTTCACTAGCGACCTCATACATAACGAAAACCCTTGAACAAAAATATTCGACCGACGGGGTTTCGGCCAGGCTTTTTCACTTCAACCCGCGTCTTTGAATCCGGCGCCTGGATACCAGACCTGTTATATTTTTTAACTTTTTTTCAACGGCGGTACACAGCCGACGATTTTTTGCGTCTTTGTACTTGTAGCGTTGATTAGAAACAGGTCGGAGGATTTAGCGGATCCTCCGGCCCTGTCACCATCCGTTGGTATGAGATGGTTAAATCGTTTTAGTCAATATCGGTATATTACCGCCAATCATCTCCTACCGCAACCGCTTTGTCCATTTTTCTAGGTTAGTCGTTAGCAACGTTTATCGGAGACGGGATTTCATTTTCGCTCAGGCGAGCGACGGTTGAACTCGTTCCCGGTGTCTACAGTTAACTCTTATCCAAAAAACGTACAAAAAAGGAGAAGTGAAATGAAAAAGAGTTTTCGTGTTTTTGTATTTCTATGTTTGACGTCTATGGTATTGTGCGGTTATAGTGCCGCCCAAACCGGCGATCCGACGCCGGTGCCGCCACCGACTCCCCATGGCGCTCAGGCCGGGGACGTAACCATAGAAGAATACTCAAGCCCAACGTCTATTACATTAGACGGCCAACTGGTCTTGAGAAATGTCGATGGGTCCGGGGAGAGCTCGTTGGGCTACCTACGGCAAGTGGCTCAATCTTTATTGCAAAGCGACAATCTCAAAGTGGTGTTCATCAATGAGGGCGTAGCCTTTGATGAAGTCCCCAGAGAATTCTTCGAAAGAGTGTCGGACTTTATAGTGACTGATGGAAATAAATATTTCCAGATCGTCTTGACCCAATAATAAACCGGCGCGCCACCGGGCAGCTCCTCCTACTCGCGTAGCGTGTATTAGAGCTTGATCATGCGGCCAAGTCTGCCAACCACAAGCTGATGGCGTTACGCGCGTGGCGAGGTGAGTATGCACCACAGAGGCACAGAGGCCACCGAGCAGCTAAGAAAAGGACAGTATCCGAAGAAAGATGGTATGACGGCCGTCTTCCTTAGTGAACTCTGTGTCTCTGTGGTGAAAAGGAAGAGACAATGTTGGATGGGTTGAAAACCGTCAATCGCCCGCATGAATAAAGGGCTATACCCGGCCTACAGAAAATGTTTTACCGGACAATACTTGCGACAAGTGCATAGCTTTATTGAGCCCAAGAATTTTGTCCGTTCAATGTGGCAGCGGGCCACGGAGTCATAGTGCCTAAAGAAATCGATCCCACCGCTCAGTCGTATGGGTGCTTGCATGATCTGGTTTTTTATTATTTTGTCACTTTGCGATTGGAGATGACGGCGCGCCATTTGGCTGAGGAACACTTGCTAAACTGTGACGCTTGCCTCACCAAGCTGGCCCTGATCATTGAAAACGTCTCTTGGCATGCCGATGAGGCGCCGATAGATATTGTGTGCGGGCAAGAAGTCGAAGAGATATTGTCGGGGGTGTTGGCGCCTGCGAAACGGTTGGTCATCCAATAAGAAGGCGTGAGCCGCGCTAATCCGGTTTCGCCGGGGCTAGTAGCCTGAACGAAGTCGGGCTTGTATGGCGGGGGTCAAGGCATTAGCGGCGGCAAGGTCTCTTAAGAGCTCGCCACCGGCCGTGAGCCTTCGCTCTTGGGTTTGGTAATCAACGGTGTAAAGTCCAAACCGCGGACTCGATCCCATGTTCCACTCGAAATTGTCGATTAAGGCCCAGTACAAATACCCTCGGACATCGACGCCGCGCTGTATAGCTTGCCAAACATTGTAGGCATGCTCCCCAATAAAGCTTGGTCGAAGCGCGCCGCCGGCATCGGCAATGCCGTTCTCCGTGATAAAGATCGGCCGGTCGTACCGCTTAAGCGTCATCAGCGACTGGAAAAGACCTTGTGGAAATATTTCCCAACCTTCCCCAATTTCCGAATACCGCCGGCGATCCGGCCGATACGTAATCCTGGCAAATAGCGTATACGGCCGCGAGAAATCAAAGGCCACCATGTCACGGCTGAAATAATTAACGCCGATGAAATCCCAGGAGTCCTTCAGTCCTTCCACGATCTCATCACGCGCGTAGACGAGGGGAACATTAAATTGAATGCGACCAGTAGCCACCGAGTCGAGCGCCAACACGTTAAAGAAATAATTGTAGATCTTTGCCGCACTGCGGTCAGCCGAGGAACCGGGGTCGTCCGGCATAAAGATCCGCATATGCTTGACAAGGCCTACCAGCGCCGGTCGTCGGTCGCCATCGGCGCCAACGTTGTATAGTTCATGAATGGCGCGGTAGGCGCGCGCATGGCCTTTCAGTAAATTGCTCATGACGACCAGCATGGCCGTCAAATCCTTCTCGCCGGGCGGGAATATCCCATAAAGATAGGCGTACACCGCATAGACCTCAGGCTCGTTGATGGTTACCCATACGTCCACATCGGATCGAAATTGCTCTACAACGAAGCGCACATAGCGCTCGAATTTATAAATGGTCTTCGGATTCTTCCAACCGCCGCTCTGGGCAAGCCATAGGGGGTTAGTAAAGTGGTGCAGGGTTACCATTGGCCGAATACCGTGTCTTTTGAGACTGGCCAGGACCTCGCGGTAATGATTCACCGCATTGAAATCCCACTCGCCTTCTTTGGGCTCGATCCGGCTCCATTCGATGGAAAATCGATGCATGTTTTGGTTTAAATTACGCGCCAGAGCAAAATCGGCATCAAACCTTTGGTAATGCTCGGCCGCGGCGCCGGAGGCGTCGCAGTTGCGCACTCGGCAGCGACCGTTCTTATCACGGGCCTGCTCCCAAACGTACCAATCATTGTTGGTGTTGTTGCCCTCAACCTGATGAGCGGAAGTAGCGCTTCCCCAGAAGAACTCCTTGGGAAAGGCGAGCCCTTCTTTGAGGTCGCGTTGGAGAAGGGAGATGGACTCGGCATTGTGGGCCTGCACTGCGGCAATATCCGGGATCGACTTATAGAATCGTAGAACCATCACCGACACAATTAGCGCCATACCCCCGGTCAAAAGCACTAGTAAACGGCCCAAAACTTTCATGTTCACCTTACCGTTAGGATCAGACCTTGATGATGGGTGGTTAGAAATTCACTAGCTTAGACGCGGCACGCTGCACCATAGCCTCCGCTTGAGGGTGTGATTTCGGTACGATGTACGCTCCGTAGGAGCGACATGTTTATAGCAGGGGCTGCTAGCTTTAAGACCCAAGCCCCGTAGGGGCGACATGTGAACCATCACGACCGACCACATGTCGCTCCTACGGAGCTTGAGGCCTCCTTCTGGGTATGCTTGGCTATAAACATGACGCCCCTACGGGGCTGATACTTATCCTGCTCTGATGATAATTCCCATTTAGTCGAGTACATCACGCGGATATCACACCCCCGCTTGATCGAAATAAGAAAGCTTGCCCTCAGCCATTGTCCTTTCCAGTTACTGCAAGAGATCTACCGCCGTGAGAATAAAAAATAGAATACTGACCACGCCATTGACCGTAAAAAAGGCCGCATTAACCCGTGAAAGATCGGCGGGTCTGACCAAGCGATGCTCATAGATCAATAGCCCTGTCACCGCGGCTACACCCGTAAAACTAATCCACCCCAGTCCGCTTTGATAAACTACATAAGATAGAACGATGACCATGATTCCATGCATCAGGCGCGAAATCCGCAAAGCCATTGGCAGGCCTAAACGTTGCGGCAAAGAACGGAGTCCGGATCGGCGATCAAACTCCACATCCTGGCAGGCATATATAATGTCAAATCCGCCCACCCACAGCGCAACGGCCAATCCCAGCCAAAGCGGAATTTCGCTAAGCGTGCCGCGTATGGCAATCCACGCGCCTATCGGTGCGCAAGCCAGGGCCAATCCCAGGAAAAGATGCGATAGAGAGGTGAAGCGTTTGGTATAGGAATAGAAAAATATAATGGCTAAAGCGAGAGGAGAAAAGTAAAGTGATAAGCGGTTCAGTTGCGAGGCGGCCATGACAAAGATCCCCGTAGCGCCGGCCGTAAAGGCCCATACAAAGGATCGTGTCACGGCTCCGGTGGGTAGCGCGCGGACGGCGGTCCGTGGATTGGCGGCATCGAAAGCATGATCGGCTAGGCGATTGAACGCCATGGCGGCGCTACGCGCTCCGACCATAGCGATGACAATCCAGAAAACTTGGCCGAGGGCAGGCCAACCTCGCGCCGCCAAGAAAGCCCCCACCAAAGCAAACGGCAACGCAAAGACCGAATGCTCGATCTTGATCATTTCGAGGGTAGTGGCTAGACTCTGAAATAAAGACACCGCCAAGCTCCGGGGAAGAAAAGGCGGCTAAGCCTACAGGGCATCCATGGCCTTTTCCGTTAATAATACCAACGCGTAGTCGGTGGCGAAATAAAACAGCACACCAACGAAAACCATGACCGACACCCAAACGCCTCGCTCGCGATTTACCTCGGGAATCAGATCGGAAGCCGCCACATAGAGCGTGACGCCGGCACTGAAAGGCAGCGCGTAACGTACCCAGTTCTCCATGAACATGATGGACAACACCCCCAGCATGGTTGCCAGGGCCACTAAATAAGCGGACCGCTGTGCGATCTTGGAGTCGTATCCGGAGGCACGCATAATCGAAGCGGCCGTAAAGCCCTCGGGAATCTTATGCAATATGATCGCAAAGAACAGGAGAAACCCCAGCTTCATGGAGAGGAAGAAACCGGAGGCGATTAAAACGCCGTCAAAAAATGTGTGCAACATGAGACCAAACACCGCGGTATAGGCCTCGGATGAATTAATAATGGCCTCCGTGTGAGTTTCCTCGCCGAAGTGGAAGTGAGCCACCAACGTGTGCTCTGCCCATTGAACGAACAGATATCCAGCCAATACCACCAGGGGCGCCCGGTCCATCAGACGAAAGCTTTTTGGTATGACTTCCAGGAAGGCGGCGGCCAGCATGAAACCAGCCCCCAAGGCAATGAGCAGCCTTAGGAGAAATTTGTTCAACTGTTTCTGGGTGGAAATGATGTAACCACCGGCAATATTAGCTAACGCCGCAAGGGCGCCGAGAACAATAGGCCAGGGAAACCTGCTCATAAGACCCCGCTACCGGCTAGTCAATGTAGTTGACGTATTTAGGCTGTCTAAGGCAAGGAACGTACATTATTTGTTATAACCGGGATTGAGCGTCTTATATATACGCTGGGGTGGTGGCACCCTTCCATTAAGCGCACGGCGCTCGATGTCTACAGGAACAGAGTTGGCCAATGAGGAATCTGTATTGTTAAGGTTGTTGATTACCTTCTGCAAGTGGTTGCCGACAGAGTTCCGTGACCAATCCGCATGGTAGCCTCGCCCATGGCGCAGTAATCGGACCAGATCCTCAGGTGTAACCTTGTCCCAGTTGATCACACGATCCGACTCGCCATAGGCCTCCTCATGGCTTTCATCGTATATAGTCGATAAAATACGCTCTCCGCCATTGTACATGGCGATAGCCACGAGCCAGCCGATAGCGTTCTTGAGAGGGTCAAAGGGAAGTTCATGAACCAGTGGATAATTAAGAAACTGTTCGTAAAGATAACGTAGTGTATTAGCATGGCAGAGCAGATTATAAAGCTGATGATGCCCTCCCGAAGCCGACTGAAAATTATCCGCGCTAAAGACCTGAGCTAATCCGAGCTTTCGTAGCTTTTCCGAGCGTCCGGCCTGCAGCCACGCTTGCAGGGTAACCTGGGCCAAGCCGACCGCCGACCGGTCCGCTGTTCCGGCTAAGGCAAGGTCGCGGAAGCCGGATTCCGCCTTCACTGATGCGGCCATAACGTCCACCGGGATATCGAACAGGGTCGCTGCATACAGCAAGGGCTTGCGACATTTCTCTCCAGGCGCACCCAGGATCTTGTAAAGGTCGGAAGTATAGGCATATCGGGCAGGACCGGTTTTTACCAGGGCCGTGCGAGGATCTTTCATGGCGGCCTCCAGGGTCAAAGGCGCCAGCAGAAGTCCAAATCCAAGGCCCGCGGCGAGAAAAAACCTATACATACAAAAGTAATTCCGAGGAATTGTGTGTCAGACATTCGACACAATATTTTTAACGCAGTAGCTACAACACTCAAATTTGAAATACTACTCAAAATGGGAGGACTCGTCAACAGCAAAGATCGTAAGCCGGCAGGATAAGGTGGTCATTTGTGCACGTAGGTCAGCTACGGCTAGAGCAGGCGGTGAGGAGTTGTTGTGAACGAATAATTCGCCGGCATTTGTTGTCCCGAATTGCTGAGAGCTCGCCGACGCGCCTTATTTTTGTGGACCGGCAGCCATTGCCAAACCTTAACATATAATCTGGGACCACCCTGGGAGCGCCGGCATCCTTGCCGGCTCCGGAGTCGGCTGGAAGCCGGCGCTCCCAGGATGCACTCTCCTATGGAATTCTTCTTTAGCACTGCGTCGATGCCGGACAGTTCGCTGGACGCTTTACTCCTTCTCGAACCCCTGGCTGGCGAACTTCAGCGTCCGGCTGTTCTCCGTGACCGTGCGCACGACGTGGTCCGGAGCGCCCGACGGGATCTCGGCCTCCACCTCGAGCGTCACCTTCACCTTCGCGCCGACGAGGCCCGCGAGATGGGCGATCACCTCGTCGGCGATGTGGCTGGCGTCGCGGCCCACGCGGGCAGCATCCAATGTGACGGAACCGTGGAAGCGCTTCGGCAGCACCGGCGCCGCGGTCTCCGTCCGGCAAGGGACCGGTCCGGTGCGAGTCGTTCCTGCGCCGCCGGCACCCGGCGCGGCTGGCGTTGAACCGGCGGGCGGCTTCGCGCGCTCGGTATCGAGCTGTCGCCGAGCAACATCGGGCTTCACGAGCAGCCCAGGCGCATCGGCATCCGCCAAAGAGATGTTCTGCCCACCACGCAGGCCACGGTAGCGGCCCGCCTCCTCGTCAAAGCTGTCGGCGAAAGCGAAGGCTTCGTTCTCCCAGGTCAACAGCGCGACGCCCTCGCGGACGGCGCCAAGCAGGACCGACGAGTCCTTGAGCCGCGGCAGGTACAGGTAGCGCGCGAAGTCCTCGACGAGTTGCTTGACGGAGACATGTTCGCCGCGCCAGAGGGGCACGCGGTCCAGTTCCATTTGCAGACGCGTCGCGGCGAAGCCGGTGATCAGCAGTTCATCGTTCCGCAGCTTCTTGCTCGCGCGCACGGCCAGCGCGTCCTGCCCCGAGAGCCGCAGCGCCTGCCACTCGACCGCGGCCTGCGGCGTCGCCTGCACCGGCGCCAGGAGCCATTGGTACGTCTCCGGCAGCCTCGCCGTAACGGCGCCGTCGGCCGCGGCCTTCTGCGTCTCGGCCTGCTTCACCTGGTGCGGTGAGAGATCAAGCTGTACCTTTTCGGCCAGGATGGATTCCCACGCGAGATAGCGCCGGGCCGCTTCGTCGAGGTCCTGCAGCCGCGTCTTGTCCGCCGCCAGGAAGACGAGCGCATTTCGATAAAGGCGGGGCGTGTTGCCGCGCGACTCGAGGATCGCCTTGGCGGCCGTCTCGGCCGCGCTCCCCGGTTCCTTGCTGTAGGGGTGATCGACACCGAGCACGACCAGCCGTGCGTCGAGGTCGTCGGGCACGTCTAGGCCCGACGGCGGCATGGCATGGATGCGGCTGAAGTCACCGGTCTGGCGCAGGTTTTCGCGCAGGCGCCCGTCCAGCTCGCGCATGACCTTGTCCGCATCGCGCTTGAGTTGCTCGGCGCGGTCCTCCGCCAGCTTGGTAACCGTGGGCTGCGTCGAGTACCAGTAGCGAGGCCCATCCTGATACAGGTACGTGGCGGCTGCCGCGAGCCGCCGCAGCGCGTCGCCGAATACCGCCGGCGACTCGCCCGGCATCACGCAGCCGAGCTTCACTCGCCGATCCTCGAGGCCGCGATGAGCGGCCGTGGCCGTCGGCGCCGAGCCCAGATAGATAGCGCGCGCCACGCGGCGGCACGCGGCGAACTTGCCGAGGTTTGGCACCTCGCCGTCGAGCCGCAGCGGCAGCGAGCTGGGACCGTCCACGTCCTTCTCGATCACCGGCGCCCAGTTGTCGGAGAGATAGCGCGTCAGCTCGAACTGGACGCGCGGGTCGTCGATCGAGACGTTCGCCGGCAGGATGAGCGGGTTCTTGTCGCCCTTCTCCCACAGACTGTGGATCACGGCTGCCATCAGCCGCAGCACGCCGCGGGTGCGCTGGAACTTCACCAGGGTGGACCAGTCGGTGTAAAGCCTGTCGAAAATCTCCAGGTGGATAGGGTACGCCGCCTTGATGCGCTTTTCGTAGTCGGCGTCGCGACACTCGGGCGGGAACTCCGCCTGCTGCGTCCGGTAGAAGTCCGCGAACGCGCGCGCCACCACGTCGCGGTGCTTGAAATGTTCCGGGTCCGTTATCGGCTCGAACAGCCGGCGCCGCACAATCTCGAATCCCTCCTCGGCGCTGGCCGGCCGCCACGAGGCTTCCACCCGGCCCACCACGTTGCGCAGCCGGTCGAGCGCCTCGCGCCCGCGCTGGCCGCCCACCTCCACATCATCGGCCTGCGTGTGCGGCGAACCCGAGGTATCCGAGGCTGGAAGACTAATCACCAAGAGGCAGTTCTTGGCGAGCTTCGCCGACTCCGTCAACACTTGGGCAAAGGTGAACTGCGTCTCGAAGCCGCCCGCCGGCAGGTCGCCCTGATCGTGAAGCTGGCGCGCGTAGGCCACCCACTCGTCGATCAGGATCAGGCACGGCCCGTACTCTTTGAACAGCTCTCGCAGCACATCGCCAGGGCTGGTCGCCTTCTCGTCGTCGGCCTTGAGGCGGGTGAAGGCCTTCTTACCGCCGAGCTGCCACGCTAGTTCACCCCACAGCGTGCGCACGACCGTACCGTCGGGCTTGGTGGACGGGTTGCCGGGCGAGATCTTGTTGCCCACCAGCACCACGCGTTTGACCGTCCCCGGTAGCGCCGTCCCTGGTAGCATCTTCCCTGGTAGCGCCGGCTTCCAGCCGGCTCCGGAGCCGGCAGGGATGCCGGCGCTCCCAGGATGCACTTTTCCAGGTAGCACTCTCCCAGGGAATGCTTCCTTTAGCACGGCGTCGATGCCGGACAGTTCGCTGGGCGCGACGCCCGAAAACAGGTGATAGAGCGCCAGCATCGAGTGGGTCTTGCCGCCGCCGAAGTTGGTCTGGAGCTGCACCACCGGGTCGCCGCCTTGGCCGGCGAGACGCTGCACCGCGCCAACCAGCAACCGCTTCAGGCTCTCGGTGAGATAGGTGCGGCGAAAGAACTCGACGGGGTTCTTGTACTCGTCCGTCCCCTCGCCGATATGCACTTGCCACAGATCGGCGGCGAATTCCGCCTGCTGGTAGCGGCCGCTGGCCACGTCCTTGTGCGGCGTCACCACCTCGCGCCATGGTTTGAGATGGCCCGCAGCCGCGCTCTCGATGGCAGTGCCTGAGCTCTTGCGCTTCTCGCTGCGCACCTGCTCATCGAAGCGCAGGCGAAGGAGCTCCATCTTCATCTTCTCGATCTCGGCGGCCTCGGGCGCCGAGACGGCGGTCAGCATCCGTCCCGCCGAGTCAAGGGCTCGGTAAGCATCGTCACCCGAGAAGGGGTGTTGGTGCGCCCACTTGTTGCGGTGTTCGCGCAGTTCGCTGACCAGGCTGCGCTCTGTGTGTCCCAGCGTCAGGCGAAACACATCATTCCATGATTCCCACATCAGCTTGAGGAGCGCGGCCGCGTCCCATTCGGCCATCGGCTTCTTGGCGTTCAGGCGATCCTCGCCCAGGAACCGGCTCATCTCGGCCGCGGCGCGATCTTTGTAAATGTTCTGGAACTCGCGTTCGACGAAAGGCCCGAGCCCGCCCTTGAGCAGGTCCAGCGCCTTGCCGACTCGTTCGTGATTCGTGATGGCCATAGATTACTCTCCTATGGGAAGCCTGGGAGCGCCCACCCTGGGAGCGCCGGCATCCTTGCCGGCTCCGGAGCCGGCTGGAAGCCGGCGCTCCCAGGGTGGTCCCGGATTATGTGTAAAGGTCTGGCTGCTGTGACTGGGGTCTGCCACCCTCGCGCGCCAAGCGCGTGATCTCGGGCCAACTTTGCACGAGGCCGTTATAGGCCAGCGCCTCCGCCGCGCGCTTCTTGCGCTCACACAGGGTGTAGAGCCGGTAGGCCAGCTCGCGGGCGATTTCCGCCTTCGATCCGAGCTTGGCGACAAGCGCTGCCGCCGCGCCTTCTCCGCCCGCTTCCAGCGATCGGATCAGGTGGTGCACCATCTCCCACGCGGTTGGGGAAGAAGTGAGGAGTGAGGAGTGAGAGTGCCATCGTCTCGCTTCTCTCCCCTCGTTTCTTCCCCATCGTCGGGTCCCAGTCGGCGGGCAGCTCGCTAGGTTTGAGCAGGCGCACTTTGCCGCGGCTGGAGGCCAGTATGCCCGCCTCGACCATGCCGGCGACGCTGGTGTTCTTGGCCTTGGAGAGCGTCTCGGCCACGCCGTACTCGCCTTCGGCGAAGCCCGACTGTTCGAACCACGCGAGCGCCCACCGGCTGTCGGCGTCGAAGTCGCCCTCCTGCTCGGCCAGCGCCTCGTCGAGGCTCTGGTTGATGAGCGCCAGCGCCTCGCGCACCAAGAGCCGCTTGCCCCCGGCGTCGAGTACTTTGGCGTAGCGGGTGTAGACGGCCATGCCCGGGCCGATGGCCGCCTGCACCAGGTCCACCGGCGCGATGTTCCCGCGCTGCAGGTGGGCGAGCGCCACGGGCAGCTCGGCCTTGAGCGCAGTGACCAACTCGCGGCGCGTGGCGGTGGGCGCGTCAGCCGCGCGCGGGCGGCAGACGAGGACGATGCTGGAGACGAGGGCGTTGCTGTCAATATCCCTGCTCCGACCTTTGCGCTCCGTCCGCATCGGCCATGTCCCGCTAACGGACAAACCAGCACTTACGACAGCCTCGAGAAAAGCCTCCCATCCCGTGGAAGCGGTCCCCTCGCTCTCCGTTTCTGACTGCCGAAAGGCGTAGTAGATCGTGACGGGAAAAGCTTGGTGCGCCTGTTCGGAAAGCCGATGCATGGCAGCCGTCATACCGTTCATGAAGAATGCTTCTGCCTGAAGCTTGCCCCCGTGACGGTCGGGCGTTGCGACCAACTCCTCAGCCTTTGGCACAGCGACGGTGGCAAGGAGACTCGGGAACACAGCCTTGAGCGACGGCCGAAGCCACGCGTAAAAGAAGTCCGAAAGGTCGGCATATCCAATGTTGTCGAAGTAGGGTGGATCGGTCGACACTATCTTCCCCGACGTGATGGACTGGGTTTGTGCACCCGACTGGACTGCACATCCGGATGACGAGCAGCCAAGCTGCACAACCGTTCGAACAATGCCCTCCAAAGAAACGGAAATGTCCCCGGCCGCTCCAGCAAAGACGTTTACCTCGGCAAAATCCAAAACCATGGGCAATGCACCACGGGCAAAGGTGGTCTTGGCCTGATCCCGACTCGGGCTCCACATAACCAGCGCACTGTTGTAGTCACTTGCCTTGTCGACAGCCAGCGCCAGGTACAACGCTACGGCATCAGCGTATGCGGTGACCGCCAACCCGCCGTCGTCGAGGCCACGCTCATCGTCGGCCAACCCAGCGGCAAGCGCGTCCCGCCGCACCCTTTGGCTGGCTTCTTTCACAAGATCAGAAAAAGCGGTGAGCGCCACGAGTTGGCGCTGAGTGAAGAGATCGCCGTAGGTGCCATGATCGAAGTAGAGTTGAACGCTAAAGCCAAGGGCCTTCGCTGGAAGAGGCGTCTGGGGTTTCCACTCCGGCTGCGCCTTTCGCGCGACCTCCTCCATCTCCAGCGTCGGCGGCAGGTACACGCGTCCGCGCTCGCCCTCGACGACGATCGCCATCAGCCGCGTGCTCATGCGCCCGGCCTTGCCCTCGGCCTTGATGTAGTCGCCCGTGATCGGCGTCCCCGATATCAGGCATTGAAAGTTCGCCCCGCGCGAGAGCTTGGTGCCGTTCTTCGCCGCCTCAGCGTCCTTCGGCTTGCCCACCTTCACCGTGAAGCGGTACCCCCTGGGAGCGCCGGCTTCCAGCCGGCTCTGAGCCGGCAAGGATGCCGGCGCTCCCAGGGTCGGCGCTCCCAGGATTACCGGCTCGACGTAGGCCTCCTTGCCCGGTTTGGTGGAGAGCAAAAAGGTGGAGGCGAGCGGAACGTCGACCTGCGCGAAGGCCGGGTTCGGGCTCTTCACCGTGCGCGCCCAGAGCCAGGCGATGACGGTGAGCTTCTGGCCCACGTATTTCTTCAGGTCCGGTCGCTCCTTCGCCATCTCGGCCGTGACCTCGATCTTGGGGTAGAGGTGGCCGATGCGCTTCTCGGCCTCGTCGCGCATCCACTGGCCGTAGTAGCGCACGTCTTCTGCGAGCCCCTGCGCGCCCTTCCACATACTCATTCCCGGCAGCGTCCCTGGGACCGCCGGCATCCCTGCCGGCGAGTCTTCTGCCTGTTTCCTCGCGGCGCTGCTGAATCGCCAATCCGCCGCCGCCCTGACCAGTCCCGCCTTCACCGGGTTCTCCTCGATGTAAGCCACGGTCGCGGCTAAATGATCATCGTCCCGAATGAAGCGATCGTGGTACTCGCGGAACCAAAACGGGCCGGAGCGCCCGAGGATTTGGTTGGCTTTCTGTGCCGTGTAGGACTTCCAGGAATGTGCCAGGTCGGCGATAGGCCAGCCCGCTCGGGTTTCTACCAGGGCGTGAACATGATTGGGCATGACGCACCAGGCGATGAGCCGGTAGCGCTCGCCGTCGAAGTACAGGAGGGCGTTTTCCACGAGCGCGGCGATCCGCTCGTCCCGCAGCCAGCATGCCCCGTGGCCGGCATCTTCATATTTGGCGATGCGTTTGCGCAACTCAACTTCCTGGGGGGCGGTGGCGGGCAGGCCCCCCCGCCAGGCCAGCTCCGCCTTCCATTGTTCGATCACCTGGTCGGGCACTGCATCATGCAGCCGGAACGTGATGGATTGCACGAGGCCGGATTGGTCGAAGTGCGGGAGGTAGTGGCGGGAGTACCAGCCTTTGCTGGGTTTTTCGCCAGCTTCTTCGCCGGCTTTTTCGCCGGCAGGGATGCCGGCGCTCCCAGGATTCCCAGGATGCACTCTCCCAGGGTTCACCGGCGGCCGTCCGGCGAACTTTGGCGGGATCTCGATCATCGCCTTGTTGATCAGCACCGCCACCGGGTTCAGGTCGCTCGCATACGCCTCGAGACCCAGCCGCTGCGCCTCCAGCGGCAGCGCCCCGCCGCCGGCGAAAGGGTCATGGAAGGCGGGGAGCTTGTGCCGATCGAACAACTCCTTGGCGCGCGGGTGGTCGGCGTTCTCCGCGCAGGTATAGCGCCAGCTCTGCCAGATCTCGTCCCGCGCCTGCTGCAAGACCGTCTCGTTGGTGGTGTTTTCCCACAGCACCAGGTCCTCAATGATGCGGAACAGCCGCTGCCGCTCTTTCTCCTGCTTCTTCTCGGTGGGAAACAGATCCGGATGCGCCGACGGGTCATCCACCATCTGCGCGAAGATCACCGCCCGCGCCGCCGCCAGCGGCCGCCGCGCCCACCACAAGTGCAGCGTGCTCGGATGCCCATGGCGGATCGACTTCTCCCGCGCCGAAGCCTTGTTGATGGCCTCCAGCGGCAACGCGACTTCGATAAGTTTCTTACGTCGTGCGGTCATGCGCCCGGGCCTCCTTGGCGATTGCATGCGTGCGAAGCCGGATCAGGCCAATTCCGCGGGTTGCGTGCAATCGACCATTAGCTTAAGTACTTTTTTATAACACCTTGTGGCGATTGCCCCGACCTGCATTGCACGCGGATTGCGTGTCCGTGCAATTTCACGTGCAATGCGTCGCACTGCCTATAGCGGCGCCCATCAACTGATGAAGCTGCTCAGTGATCGCTGTGCTCATTCCGTGGATCGGCGAACTCATCTTGGCGCCTCCGCTCTTTCCAGCAGTTTGGCAAAATCGTAGTTGACGCTCGTGACTCCAAAATCCGGCTCGCGCTGGAACGGGCAGCGCAGGTAGTGGACGCAGTGCGCGGCATCATCGAGGAACTCGACGATGGCGAGAATGAAGTCCTCGGGCTTGTTGAGCGAGTAGAGGACTCGTTCTTCGTGACGGTGATCGTTGCCGCGCCGGCCACGCGCCCCTTCACCTCGATGAAGCGCAGCTTGCCGGTGCCGGTGACGCGGCTCTCGATGTCGTAGCCGAGCTTTTCGAACTCGCGGTCGGTCGGATCGAAGCCGAGACGGCGCTCGATCTCCATGACAACCGCGCGGGCGCGCGCGGCGCCGGCTTGCGTATCCACAGGCCCGGTAGCTGTGGCCTCCGTCCACCCGCTCATGGCCGCGAGCAGGCCCATAGGCACCACCAGCAGGCCGCCGAGCACCACGGGCGGCAGCGGCGAGATCTGCGCCTCGAGCTTCAAATCGGCGAGCCGTTTTTGCAGCCGTCCCTGGAGATTGCCGGCCCGCTTGCGGGCCTCACCCGAGTTGAGCCGGGCGTTGGCCTTGCCGGCCTGCTCCTGGAGCTTGAGTTGCTCGGCGCGGTGATCCCAATAAGTGATCTCCTTGGTAAGCCGGTCCTTTACCGCCGCCTCGGTCTTGGCGATCAGCGCGAGCTTGACGCCGCGGAGCTCGGCCAGGTGCTCCGGCACGACCTGCGCCACCGCGTAGCCTTGAGCCGTCTGCTCGAGCCGGCGGTTGATCCACGCACACTCAGGTCGATCGAGAATTGCGTCCACGCCCGGCCCGCCCTCGGCCAGCGGCCGGTAGTCGAGATAGGGCGCGTAGTGCACATGGCGCATGGCGCCGTCGGCGTCGAGCTCCACATAGAGCATGCGCTTCGAGACGACGCGGCGTTCACCCGAGCGCGTGAGGCTTGCGTCCTGGATCGCATGTTCGAGGTAGAACAGCACGCGCGGCTGCGTGCCGGTGTCGCGCTCGTCCACCAGAACGGCGCCGCGCTTGAGCAGGTCACGGTGGCGCTCGAGGGTGAGGTCGATGACTGAGTCGAGCAGCGGATGGCCCGGACAGACGAAGGCGGCCAGCGGCTGACCCTGCGGCGCAATCAGTGATTTCTCGAAGGCGATGCGCTCGTAGCGTGACAGTACCGGTTCGCAGATGCCGATCAGGCGATCGCGGTTGCGCACCGGGGCCGGAACGTGGGTGATCTCGTAGCGGCGCGGCTCGCGCTGCTTGGCCGATCCGCCCAGACGCTGGAATGCTTCATGAAAGAAGGACTCGATGTAGTGCGGCTGCAGGCGGCGGGCCTCGGCTCGCTCCATGTCTTCGCGGATGCGGTGGACATGGCCGGCATCCATGGCGTCGTGGGCGAGCGCCCGTTCTTCAAGCAAGTCCTAGAGATGGCCGCGGTCGAGCGCGTGCTCCAGTACCGTTGTCAGGCGGGCGCGCACCTCTGGCTGATCGCCGTAGCGGATGGCCTCGATCAGAAGATCGCGCAGTGATTTACCCTCGAACTTCAGCCTGCCGAGTACGTCGAACACCTGGCCACCCAACGCTTGACGAGCCTGCTCGAGTTTTTCCAGTAGCTTGCGATAGACGTCGCCTTCACGGGTCTCCTCGGCCACCAGGTTCCAAAGGTGGCACACCTCGGTCTGGCCGATTCGGTGGATGCGGCCGAAGCGTTGCTCGATGCGGTTAGGATTCCACGGCAGGTCGTAGTTCACCATCAGGTGGGCGCGCTGGAGGTTGATGCCCTCACGGGCGGCGTCCGTGGCCAGCAACACCTGCACCTCGGGGTCGTGCTTGAACGATTCCTGCACCTTCGTGCGTTCCTCGCGGCCCATGCCGCCGTGGATCATGGCCACGGCCTCCTTGCGGCCGAGCAACGTGGTGATGCGGCTCTCCAGATAGCTCAGCGTGTCGCGGTGCTCGGTGAAGAGGACGAGCTTCTGATGCGCGGAAGGCACAGGCCTCGGGATCGGTCCAGCGCCATAGGGGATGGTCGGCTCGGCCACCCGGTCGGCATTGCTGCCGGTGGTAAAAATCTCGCCGAGCAGACTCGCCAGTTCGCGCCACTTAGTGTCTGCGCCACTGCGGCAAACAGCCAGTGCCAGCGACTCCAAGCCCTTCAGTGTTTCGATCTCGGCTTTCAGCTCGACGATAGAACGGGCCGCGGTCGCCTGGTCGAGGATCTCCTCCTCGGCGGCTTCGACCTCGTTGTCCGGTGCGTCTTCGAGATCCTCAACATCGTCGGCATCGAGCGCCGCAACGGCGGGCGCCAGGATCGGCGCAGCCTGGCCCCCGCGCTGGAGCACTTCCAGTTCGCGCAGTCGACTTTCGAGGCGCTCACGACGGCGGCGCAGCGACTGATAGATCGCCTCGGGTGACGATGCGAGCCGCCGCTGAAGGATGGTGAGCGCGAAGCCGACGGTGCCGGCGCGCTTATCGTTTTCGAGCGCCTCGGCGCGGTTGAACTCCTCGCGCACATAGTCGGTGACCGATTTGTAGAGGCGGGCCTCCGCATCCGAGAGCTTATAGGGCACCGTGTAGGCGATGCGCTCGGGAAAGAGCGGCGTGCCGTCGAACTTGAGCAAGCCCTCCTTCACCATCCTGCGCATCATGTCCGAGACATCGGCCACGTGGACCCCGTCACGGAACCGGCCCTCGAAACGGTCGCCGTCCAGGAGCGCCATGAAGAGCTGGAAGTCCTCCTCCTTGCCGTTGTGCGGTGTCGCCGTCATCAGCAGGAAGTGCCGGGTGAGCGTTGAGAGGAGCTGGCCGAGCCGGTAGCGCTTGGTGTACTTGATCTCGCCGCCGAAGACCGTGGCCGACATCTTATGCGCCTCGTCACAGACCACGAGATCCCAGCGACAATCCGGCGCCTGGAGCTTCTGCTGCACGTCCTCATTGCGCGACAGCTTGTCGAGGCGGGCGATGACCATGTTGGTTTCCAGGAACCAGTTGCCGGTGCGCGCGGCTTCGAGCTTGTCGTTGGTGAGAATCTCAAAGGGCAGATGGAAGCGGCGGTAGAGCTCGTCCTGCCACTGCTCGGCGAGGCTGCCGGGGCAGACGATAAGACAGCGTTGCAGGTCCCCACGGGCGATCAGCTCCTTGATGAAGAGCCCGGCCATGATCGTCTTGCCGGCGCCCGGGTCGTCGGCGAGCAGGAAGCGCAACGGCTGGCGCGGCAGCATGGACTCATAGACCGCCGTGATCTGGTGCGGAAGCGGATCCACGACAGAGGTGTGCACCGCAAGTACCGGATCGAAAAGATGCGCGAGGCGTATGCGCCGCGCCTCGGAGACGAGGCGGAAGAGCGCTCCGTCCCCGTCGAAACTCCAGGGGCGACCTTGTTCCACGAGTTCGAGGCGCGGCTCGTCGTGGCGATAGAGTAGTTCGTTCGCCACCTTGCCCGCCGGCGTCTTGTACGTCAGCTCGAGCGCCTCCGAGCCGTACCACTGGACGCTGACGACCGTCGCAAGAGCGTCGGGCAGTATGCCACGAACTGCGGCGGTGGGTTGCAGGTCTTCGAGCTTCATCGACCGTAAGCTCCCCTCTCGAATGTCCCGAATGCGCAGGGAACGTTCTGCGGCGTGACATTAATAAAGTCGCGATGGCTAGGGAATCCAATGTTCCTCAAGGGGAGGAGTTTATCAAATTCGGTGACGGGAGCCAAGCAAAAAGCACAAAAACCGGTAATTCCCGCGTGGAATTTGTGTTTTTACTGGCAAAATATTTTCTGGAGCTGCCGTTCCGCCCTCTATTGATGCGGGTATTTCACGATTTTGAAGCGCCTCCAACTTTTGAGATTTTCGCTTCTTTGGTTCCGGCTCGTTCGGGTTGGGAGTAAGGAGAAAGGAGCCGGCACGAAGTTTTAGGGTTCTTATGAATAATCCGTCCAGGACGCAATTATTTCGCCGAATCCCGCAAGTCGATCAGATATTGGCGGACCCCGGCGTTCAAGAGTTGGTAACCCAAGCCGGACGAGATCTCGTGCAACGCGAACTCACGGCGCTTTTGGACGCCGTGCGAGTGGCGATTTCGACCGGCGAGTTGGAAGAAGCTCAAATTCTCCAGGCGCTGGAGACTTTGCTGGATCGCCTCCGCCAACGCGTGATTGAACGGATGACCCCAAAACTAAAGACGGTAATAAACGCCACGGGCGTAATCCTGCACACGAATCTCGGACGGGCGCCGTTATCAACCGCGGCCACGGAAAGCCTGGGACAGGTTGCCGGCCAGTACACCAATCTCGAATTCGATCTTAGTCTCGGCGAGCGTTCCACACGGGATCAGAGCATCAGCGCCCTGCTGGCCGAGCAACTCGGCTGCGAAGCCGGCACAGTGGTCAATAATAATGCCGCCGCCGTTTTTCTGATTCTCAACACCCTGGCGTGTGGAAAAGAGGTTTTGGTTTCGCGCGGCGAATTGGTGGAGATCGGCGGATCTTTCCGCATCCCCGATATTATGCAGCGCAGCGGCGGCCTGCTACGCGAGGTCGGCACTACCAACCGCACACGGCGGCAGGATTATGAAGAAGCGCTCACGCCCAACACGGCGCTGATTCTCCGCGTGCATCCCAGTAACTATCGCATGTACGGATTTACCGAGCGACCCACGATCGAAGAGTTATGCGAGCTGGGTCGCCGGCGCGGCGTGCCGCTGGTCGAGGATCTGGGCAGCGGCTGCCTTGTGGACTTGTCTCCATACGGGATTTCGGATGAACCTATCGCCCAAAGAAGCTTGGCGGCGGGCGCCGCGCTGATCTGTTTTAGCGGAGACAAGCTGCTGGGCGGGCCGCAAGCCGGCATCATCGCCGGCCGTGAAGACCTGGTGCGCGCTTTGAGGAAAAACCCATTAATGCGTATGCTCCGAGTCGATAAATTGACGTATGCGGCGCTTGAAGCCACTCTGCTGGCCTACCGCCGAGGGACCGAGCTTGATGAGATTCCCGTACTCCGCATGATCGCCGCACCCAAGAACCTTTTAATGCGGCGTGTACGGCGGCTGCGCAGCAAACTGCGCCAAGCTTTGCCCCCGTCCATTTCGGTAACGTTGCCGGCCGGTGCTTCTTTAGTAGGGGGCGGCGCTTGCCCGGCCGCGACGCTGCCCGGCGTACTGCTTGGACTGTCACGGCAAGCCGGGTCCATTGCGGAGCTCGAAGCATTCTTGCGGACTTACGCACCCCCCATACTGGCCCGGGTCGAGTCTAATGAGCTGCTGATTGACCTGCGCACCGTCTTGCCGGAGCAGGAGAATATCTTGGTGGCGGGACTTTGCGCGGGAGTGCGGCACGTCGAGCGTTGCCGGACGGACAAAGCCGCCGGACAAGAATTGACCGATGAATCCTGAGAAAAGTTTTTGTTGATCGCAAAGACACTGAGTCGGCCTGCGGGGCACGCTTCGCTTCTCTGTAAGCGGATCGGTGATTTTGCGGCCGACAATTTTTGGAAAGAATCTTCAGATTAGAGATGTGAAGTGTTATGTTCAAGAAAGTGTTAATTGCCAACCGGGGCGAAATTGCCGTTCGCATTATACGGGCGTGTCGTGAAATGGGCATCATGACGGTGGCGGTTTTCTCCGATGCCGATCGTGACGCGCGCCATATACGCCTCGCCGACGAAGCCTATAACATTGGTCCGCCGCCGGCCAGTCAAAGTTATTTACAGATCGAGAAAATAATGGAAATCGCCGACCAGTCCGGCGCCGAAGCGATTCATCCCGGTTATGGCTTCCTTTCCGAAAACGAAGCTTTTGCCCGCGCCTGCGAAGCGGCCCGTATAAAACTGATCGGGCCGTCGGCCGCGGCCATGCGGAAGATGGGAAGCAAGACGGAAGCCCGCCAAACGCTCATCGCGGCCGGTGTGCCGGTGGTGCCCGGCGCGACGACTGCCATACGTTCGGACGAAGAGGCCAAGGCGGTTGCCTTACAGGTTGGCTTTCCCGTCATGCTCAAGGCGGCCGCCGGCGGCGGGGGCAAAGGAATGCGTCTCGTAGCGCGAGAGGAAGAGCTGCCGGGGGCGCTGCGCGAGGCGCGATCCGAAGCCATGTCGGCCTTTAACGATGACGCGGTGTACATCGAAAAAGCCATTGCCAATCCCCACCATATCGAGATTCAAATTCTGGCGGATGCCCAGGGCCAAGTCATTCATTTGGGCGAACGGGAATGCTCAATTCAGCGACGACACCAAAAAGTGATTGAAGAAGCCCCCTCGCCGCTCGTCGATGCCGACTTGCGCCGGCGCATGGGGGCGGTTGCAATTAAGGTGGCGCAAGCGGCAGGCTATGAGAACGCCGGCACCGTCGAGTTTCTCGTGGATGACGCGCGGAATTTCTATTTCTTGGAAATGAATACTCGACTGCAGGTGGAGCATCCGATCACCGAGATGGTCACTGGCCTGGACATTGTCAAAGAACAAATTCGCATTGCCGCCGGGATGCCGCTGTCGATTTCTCAGTCGTCGGTGTCTTGGCAAGGCGCCGCGCTGGAATGCCGCATCTACGCCGAGGACCCGTATAACGATTTTTTCCCGTCCCCGGGACTTATTACTCACCTCATCGAACCAGGCGGTCCGGGAGTGCGGTGCGATTCCGGCGTTTATGCGGGGTGCGAGGTGCCGATTTATTATGACCCGCTGATCGCCAAGTTGATAACTTACGGCAGAGATCGCAACGCCGCGCTGGCCCAAATGCGGCGCGCCTTGCAGGAATACGTTGTGGCCGGCATCAAGACCAACATTGGCTTCTTTCGTCAGGTGCTGCAGGACCCGGCTTTTCAGAGTGGTTGCTACAACACGGGATTTATCTCCGAGTTTTTTGCGCGGCAAGGGTCTGCCACAAAGAGTCCATCTTTCGAGATGAATGGAGATCTGCCGTTGATTGCCGCGGCTATCGATTTCTGCGTGCGCAGCGAGGGGCATGCCCTCAAGCCGGCGACCGCGCCGACGAGCCGATGGAAACAAGCCGGCCGATCAGCCTCTGTCACACGCCGCCTGTGAAGAAACCAGGTAACTGTTCACGGGGGTCAGGGATCGGGGATCAGGGGCCAAGGGCCCGGTGGTACCGATGACTGTTAGGAATTATTGTGATTTAGAGATTGAGTAGTGGGGCAGATGCTTGACGGATTGCGGACGGCTTGGAAAAGAAATCCAACCAATATCGCCCGACTCCCCGACCCCTGACCCCTGTGAACGGTTACGAAACCAGTTATGAAACTTCCACAGTTTCATCTGTGGTATCGGCGTATCGTTTTGTGGGATGTCAAAGACGGTCGCTCGTTAATGCGATGGGCCGCCCGCCAGGAGTAATATGAAAGTAATTGCCAAAGTCGCCGGCCAAACCGTTCCGATCGAAGTGACGCGGGTCGGCGGCGCATACGCTGTTGCATTCGGCGATAAGCGCTATGCCGTTGATGCGCGCGCTTTGCACAGCGATACCTACTTGCTATTGATCGACCATCGCGTCCATGAAGCCGTCGTTTTGCGCGAAAAGGAACGCCGCACGATCCATCTTGGCGGCGAAGTTTTTACCGTGGAAATGGTCGATCCACGCGAACACGACCGACGCGAGTCGGCGACGAAGCCGGAGTCCGGACGCCGTGCGATAACCGCCCAGATGCCGGGTAAAGTGGTCCGAGTTCTAGTCCACGTCGGGGATGTAGTTGATCGGAATCAGAGCCTGCTGGTCCTGGAAGCGATGAAAATGCAGAATGAAATCAAAGCGCCGCGGGCTGGACGGATCTGCCAATTGGCCGTCGCAGCCGAAATGGCGGTCAACGCCGGAGATCTGTTGCTGGTTGTGGAATGACCTAACCCGGACGAGCCGGAACCAGCCAGGTAAAATTCAAAAAGTTTGGGGCGCTGGAAAACCGTCCAATATCCGCATGAATAAAGCGTGAAAGCTACCTCCAAATTATATTTTACCCGTTTCAGCACAATTACATCTTGTCAGACACTAATAATCTTTTTAACTACTCAGCCAGTGCCTTTAGCTCCGTAGGAGCGGTCTGTTTATAGCAAGAATCCCTGCGTGAGTTCGAACAAGCCCCGTAGGGGCGGCCTGTGTAAGATTGATTTCGTCGACGAACGCGTCCGGACAGGTCGCTCCTACGGAGCTTTAGGACCTACCCTAGGAACCGCTACTATAAACAGGCCGCCCCTACGGGGCTGAGACGCATTGCCTGAGTAGTTACTAATCTTTTTACTCACTTCGTGTTTATTGGCGTTCATTAACAGTTCTTTGGAGATGGAGCACCATTATTTGTCCTCTTTAGTAACCGCGAATTAACGCTTACCCGGACGAGCCGGAACCAGCCAGGTAATATTCAAAAAGTTTGGGGCGCTGGAAAACCGTCCAATAGCCGCATGAATAAAGCGTGAAAGCTACCTCCAAAATATATTTTACCCGTTTCAGCACAATTACATCTTGTCAGATACTAATCTGGGCGGTGCCAGGCGCACGGGTCCCCTG
The DNA here is from genome assembly GCA_016179055.1 of Acidobacteriota bacterium. Lineage (GTDB taxonomy): Bacteria > Acidobacteriota > UBA6911 > JACOSC01 > JACOSC01 > JACOSC01. The sequence continues at coordinate 6,064 of JACOSC010000076.1, read as the reverse complement.
GACCTATTTAGCGGCTTAAGTAATCAGGGAGTCAGAATTCCGTAGGCTGGTGCGCTCCTTTGACGGCGATTATACGCCTTCCAATGAAAGCTTACTGCGGCGCCGTACGGGCGGCTTCCCATTCGCTTTCCAACTTTTGCTGGAAGACCTTGCGCGCTTCCGCTTTCAAGGGAAAATAGGTGACCTTCGACGCCTTGGCCGGATAAACGCCTTTGGCATCCCTGTCGTACTCGTAAGGCGCGCCGGAAGGATCGGTAGGAATGAAGCGAATACATCCGGCGTTGACGAGCTGATTCAAGTCGGTCAGGACGCGCCCGGTTTTCTCCTGGAATTTGGTCACCAGAAATTCCAGTCGCCAGCGATCCTCGTCGATTTGCAAACTGTTTAGATGGTTGCGAGCGTTGCTGCGGACGGACTCACTTTCGGCTTCTTCAAATTCGTGCGTCCAAAGATAGCGCGCGGTTTCCAATTCTCCCGCCTCGCCCATAGACGTGGCCGCCAGGCTTTCCAACCATTTCGGCGCGGCCGGCAGGCGGGCTCCTTCCAGAAAAGCGCGGCCGGCCGCCTTATGGTCTTTCAGGTGCCAAAGATATACGAACCCCTTATCGAAATAAAAACGCCAAACGTTAGGATTGTTCATTATCCCTTTGTTCAATAATTCAATCGCCTTGAGCGGCTCGCCGGGACCGATCGGTTGACTCTCGGAGAGGAACATCGCGCCAAAGCGGTATACCGCGGTCATCTCCGGGTCGAACGTGGTTGCCAAATTGAGCAGGGGCTCCAGCATCGCATAAGATTGTGTTTCGCTTTTCTTAGGTTTTCGACCGTAATATTGCACGGCCCGAAGCCAATAGATATCTGCCAGCAAGCTCTCATAGCCAAGGCTGAGACGGCGCATGAGCTCGGGATCTCGCACGTAAAGGGTCTCATCGCCGCCGGGCGGGTGTGCTTGCCGCTGATCAATCTCTACCTGCACGCCATAGATCAGCAACATCGATAGGATCACACCGCCGGTGGCCAGTAAGCGCGCGTTGAGCCGCGTCATTTAAAATCCCTCTTTTGAAAAATGAACACGGCCAGGGTCAATAACAAAGCGCTATAAAGAAAGCCGTAGGCGGTGGCCAACATTAGCGTGGTTAATTGCGGCGCATGGAAATGCGCCGCCGATTTTAATAAATTCTCTCGGCCGCTGATCGTGAAGTTGCTGAAGTTGGGAAGCGCATAAGATAGCGCGACGCAGATATGGCCGGTGACCGCGGACCGCAGTATGTCGGCCAGGCGCTTCATCTCGGTGCTAAAATGGCCTATCACCCAGAGCGCGAAAGTAAATACCGCCGATAGCACCGGAGTCGAAAAAGTGGAAAACATCAGCGCGATGGCGGTCACTAACATCAGTTGTAAGAAGATCGCATATACCGCCGCCAGAACATAAAGGAACTCGGACTGCACCGATTTGCCCAACAGCCATAGCGCCAAGTAGGCGCCCGCCGACATCAGCGCCAAATTAACCAGTAACGTGCTCATGAGCCCGAGGTACTTGCCGAGAATAAATTCGGAACGGCGCACGGGCTTGGAGATCAGGTTGTATATGGTACGTTTGTCGAGCTCCTTGTAGACCAATCCGGTGCCGATGAAGATGGCGATCAAGGTGCCAAACAATGAAATCGCCGAGAGGCTCATGTCGATAATGATCTTCTGCTCATGGCCAATCGACACCTGGCCGAGCGCGACCGAGACGCCGATTATGGCCAGCGTGAAGAAGAGCAAATTATAGAGGATCTTGTCTCGGATGTTTTCCTTGAAGGTAGTGCGCGCAATAATTAACACTTTCCTCATTTGGATTTACCTCTGCCAAGCGCACGCCTGGGCGACGACGACGTCCCTATGGCTTACACGGTAGGGGGGGAGCCTCCCCGGCGCTATCTCGATATTTCTGACCCTGCCTGCGCGTATTGATGGCTCGAGACGTACTGCGCATCAATGCGCTTTAAAAAAAATTCTTCCAGGGATTCGCGCACGGGATTCACAGAAATAACTTTACCGCCTCCCTCTTGAACCGTCATAATCACCTCGAGCAACGAACGATCATCCGGCAGGGTTATGTGCAGACGATCGCCAATCGCATGCGTCTGGCCGCCAAGCTGCTGCAATCGTTCCAAGGTCACGGCTTGGACGTCCTTAGCCATTACCTCCAATGCGGATACTTCCATGCGCAGGATTTCCGTCAGCCGGCCGATGTCGAGCAGGCGGCCGCGATTCAAAATCGCCACGCGGTCACACAAGCTTTCTACGTCGGCTAGTATGTGGGATGAGAAAAACACCGTTACGCCGCGGGCGCGCAGATTCATTATGATGTCGCGCACTTCACGGCGACCGACGGGATCCAGCCCCGACATGGGTTCATCGAGAAATACAATTCTTGGGTCATTAATCAGCGCTTGCGCAATGCCAATCCGTTGAATCATGCCTTTCGAAAACTTGCGCAAGGGGATCTTCAAGCTCTCTTCGAGACGAACCATTTCCATGAGTTCAACGGCTCTGGATTGGGCGGCGGCGCGGCCGCGCCCAAATAACTCAGCCGTATAGATCAGGTACTCCCGGCCAGTTAAGTATTCATAGAAATAAGGGTTCTCCGGGAGGAAGCCGATCTCCTGATGCATTTGGACATGGTCGATGGGGCAGCCCAGAATGCGCGCCTTGCCTGCTGTGGGACGAATCAATCCCATGAGAATTTTCAAAGTGGTGGTCTTGCCGGCGCCGTTTGGCCCTAGAAAGCCGAAGATTTCACCCGCCTGAACGGTCAAGCTCAAGTCCTCCAGCGCCCGGCGACGCTTATGGAACCAGAAGCCTGTCCTATAATCTTTGGTCAGATGAGTAATTTCAACAACATTCATATACCGTCTTAGTCATGCCGTGATTTATTCCATTTTCGGGGGGTACAGTTGGAGGGGCTTTGAAAAGAATACAACCATAGAAATTATTACCAAGTATCGAGGAGAATGCAAGTAGAAAGGCAAATTTCATTAACCCCTCCGTTGCGAACGGGTGTGATTTCGGTACGATGTAGGCTATGTAGGAGTCTCTCAGCTTGTCCTAACGGCACGCAGATACCAAGAAGAAACGTAACTGTTCAAGGAGTCCGCTGAGGAGCCTATCGACAAAAGGTGACCCTACGGCATCCGGTCCCTGAAGGGGACCGACGGGTGACCGTCCTGCACAGTTAAAAAGAAACTGGGGAAGTTTCTTCGGCAGTCTTCTCGAGCGGGAATCGCAGGATAAATTCGGTGCCGATGCCCAGACGACTTTTCACGTCAATCCGCCCGCCATGGGCATCCACAATTGATTTCACAATGCTCAACCCCAAGCCCGTTCCGGCCACCTCTCTGGAACGGGATTGATCAACCCGATAGAATCGGTCAAATATATAGGGGAGAGACTCGTAGGGAATGCCCCTGCCGGTGTCGAGAAGCGATATGCGCCCCCATCGTTCATCCGATGATAAGGCGATGCGGATTTTGCCAAAAGGTGGCGTGTACTTAAGCGCATTATCAATCAAATTCAGCATCACGCGGCGAATCTGCAGGGCATCGCCGCGCGTGGTGATGGGACCGCTGGAATCCAGTGTGATGCTTATCTCTTTTTCCAACGCGATCAACTGCACTTGGCTCAGCAAATCGGTAAGAAAAGATTCCAGCTCCAAAGGCTGCAAGTTGAGATCGAGCTCGCCGGCATCGGCGCGGGCGAGTGTAAGAAGATCGTTTATCATGTGCGACATGCGATCTATCTCTTCCAAGTTGCTTTCCAACACCCGCCGGAAATCGGCATTGGCGCCGTCAGACATTAACGCAACTTCCGTTTCGCCCTGGATGATGGTTAGCGGGGTGCGCAGTTCATGCGACACGTTGGAAGAAAACTGGCGGATGCGCTCGAAGCCGCTTTCCAGGCGAGCAATCATGTCGTTGAAGGTCGCCGCCAATTGATCCAGCTCATCATTTATTCCCCTGACCGGGATGCGCAAAGCGAGATTGCTCGCGGAAATTTGCTGCGCGGTTTGTGTGATATGGCTGACCGGCTTCAACATGCGGTTGGCCATGAGCCAGCCTCCGGTAAAGGCGATGGCCACGGTTACCGGGATCAACACGATGCCGGCCCACATAAAGCCGCGCAGGGCCTGTTCGGTCGGTCTCAGGGGAAAACCGATTTGCAGCAGGTAGGGTATGTGCGACGAATCATAAATCACCGTTTCAATAAAGCGTATCTTTTCGTGGTTGCGCGCCGTCACGGTACGAAAGCCCGTGCGCGGCGCCTGCAGCCTGTCCGGCAAGTGATCGGCGCGAAATTCGTCGCCCATCATAACCAATCCGGTGGACTGGTTAATCACCCGCCCATACCGGTCGATTACTCTCATGTAATCCGTGTAGCTATCCGCCATGGTGGCTTCTTCCGGATTATTCTTATCGTATTCCAAGCGAATCTGGTCGTCCTCGATCCGTATAAAACGCTTAATGACCTCCGCTTGTTTGCGCAGATCCGCATCCACATAATTGAAAAAAATGATCGACAGAAACTGATAGAGCGCGACGCCGAAGATCGTAAGAGTGGTGGCGGAGAGCAATGAATAAGAAGCCGTCATACGGAAGCGTATGGACCTAGTATTCATGCTCCACTCTCCCTTCCGTCGCGGACAGCTTATAACCCACCCCACGCACGGTATGCAACAGGCGGGTTGGAAAACCCCGATCGATCTTATTTCTCAAGAAATTGATGTAAACATCGATGACGTTGGTGAAGCTGTCGAAGCTGAGGTCCCACACATGTTCGGCGATCATGGTGCGCGTGACTACCTGCCCGGCATTCCGCATCAGATATTCGAGCAGGGCATACTCTTTATTGGAGAGTTCAATCACTTTGCCGGCGCGGGTAATCCGGTGCTTTACCGGGTCCAGAACAAGGTCTCCGGCGCGCAATTCCATGACGACTTCGCGGTGACCTCGCCGCAGCAGGGCGCGCAGGCGGGCCAACAGCTCGGCAAAGGCAAAGGGCTTGACCAGGTAGTCATCGCCTCCGCAATCAAGGCCCTGTACGCGGTCTTCAACACCCGCCTTGGCGGTCAAGATCATGATGGGCAGGGCCGGCTTCTTCTTGCGCAGCGCGGTCAGCACTTGCAGTCCACTCATTTTCGGCAGCATGAGATCCAGCAACAAGAGATCGTAGGGATTATTCTCGGCCAGGTATAAACCTTCTTCCCCATCGTGGGCAATATCCACCGAATACTGCTCCTGCTCCAACCCCTTTTTAATGAAGCTGGCGACTTTCACTTCATCCTCAATAACCAATATTCTCATACTCAGTGGGTCCTTTTCTCTTAGAGATCATTATCCGCTCCTTGCCGGTGTTTGGCAATCTCAATTTGTCCCGAGGCGGTGACCTGAATGCTTAGGCCGTTACCGAATTGCTGCATATCTTTAATGCCGCCGGCCGATTGAGGATGCGGCACGCCGACTGGTTCTGAGACAGAAGTAGCGCTTGCCTCTAGCGCCTTCACCTTCTTCCGTGTACGAATCCAGTCAATCGTGATGAGCGCGAGAAACGTGAGTAACACAATGATGACTACCATCGTCTTGTCTCCTCTTCAAAGTTTTTCGAGGCGACATCAGATTTCTCCGTCGGAAACTTATGTCTGATATTTTCATTACACTCTAGTGCAAAATCCAAGCCATAAGGCGGGAAATGAAAATGCGAGATAGGATTTTGTGAGTTCCATAACTACAAGTTGTTAGCAGCGGTCATCAGAGGATTGATTTTCTCCACCGTTTTCATCGTTGTGTCTTCGTGTCTTTGTGGTTAAATGAATCCTACTTGTAACTATTCAGGCAATGCGTCTCAGCCCCGTAGGGGCGGCATGTTTATAGCCAAGTGTACTCAGAAGAAGGCCCCCAAGCTCTGTAGGAGCGACATGTGGTCGGTCGTTATGGATCACAGGTCGCCTCTACGGGGCTTGGGTCTTAAAGCTAGCAGCTCTTACTATAAACATGTCGCTCCTTAGAAACTTCCAAGTTTCATC
>JACOSC010000121.1 GCA_016179055.1 Acidobacteriota bacterium | reverse complement strand
GCGCAGACCAATGCCTTAGGGTACACCACGGCCTATGACTATAATTTTGCGGGGCGCGCGGTGCGCTCGCGCTGGCCGGACGGCTCGCGGCGTGAGGTCAGCCTCATTCAAACGGCGGCCTTGCCCGATCCTGCCAGCGGCCTTGGCACACGTACAAATCCAATGCCCGCGGTCATCAATCCGCGTGGCGTTTTCATTGACGGAAATGGAAATCCCATGGCGATCGCCAATGAGCGGTTTAGAGGCCCGACGACGATCATCAATGCTTTAGGCTTCACCACCGCTTATGAGAGGGACGGCAATAGCAATATTACCGAGATGACCCTACCCAATGGCGTTAAGATCCGCCGAGTTTATGATGCGCAAGGGAATATGCTCTCCTTTACGAACCAGGCTACTAACGGCACAACTAGCTACACGTATGATACAAGGTTTAATAAGGTAACCACTGTCAAGGATCCTAATGGCAACGTTACCACGCTAACGTATGATGCGCGGGGCAACGTGACCGCCTTTGCGGATGCGCTCGGCAATCGAACGCAAAGAACCTACGATGCCCGCGGCTTAATGCTAACTGTCACCGACGCGTTGAATAACGCAACCACGCTCACCTACGATAGTAGAGGTAACTTGAGCAGCTATACAAATCGTTTGGGTGAGGTAACGCGGTATGAATATGATCCGGCGGCAACGGGCAATGCTATAAGAATTACCGATGGCGAAGGACGAGTTAAGGCCTTTACCTATGATCTGATGAACCGCTTAACCAGCGCCGCCGATCCGTTGGGCAACATCACGCGCTATACCTACGATGCTGTAGGAAATGTAATCAATATAACCGACGCCAGAGGGAATATTGCGTCATTTGACTACGACGTCGCTAATCGGCTGACTGGGATAACGAACCCTTTGGGACAGGCGATAAGCTATAGCTACGATGCCAACGGCAATCTGAAGCAATCGGCGGATGCGGAAGGACAAGTTGTAACCAACCAGTATGACGCCCTCAATCGAGTTAGTCGTGAGATTCTCCCCGATGAAACTATCGCCTATGAGTACGACCCCGTAGGTAACCTGGCCGGCGCCGGGAACGATGTGGTCGGCAGCCTGTTCATCTATGATGGCGCTGATCATTTGATACAGGTCACCGTATTCGGTGGCGATATGCCGGAAATGACGATTCGGTATGCTTATGATGCCACCGGTAACCGTGTGCGGCTAGTGGACCCGCAAGGCGGCATCACGAGCTATGACTATGATGCCTTGAATCGACTTACGCGCCTGACCAATCGTCTGAACCAAACCACCAGGTTTACGTATGATGCGCGATCACAGCGAACGCAAGTGGCTTATCCAAATGGCATATCGACAACGTACGGATACAACAACGGGCAGCGGCTAACCTCGCTTTTGACGCGCTCGAGTGGAAGCGTTCTTCTTAATTACCAGTACACCTATGACCGGGTTAACAATATCTTAACCAAAACCGATTTGGCGGGATTGAACACCTTTGCCTACGACGGGGCTGACCGTTTAATCAGTGCGATGCACCCCCAAACATTTAATCCCAGAGAGTCCTTTACGTACGATACCGTGGGGAATCGATTGACCTCCCATCTATCGACCGGCGCCACATTCAACGAAGCCAACCGATTAGTTCAGGATGACCGCTTTGTCTATACCTACGATGCCAATGGAAATCTCCTGGTGAAAGAGGAATCGGGAACCGGCTTTGTAACGATCTTTACCTACAATGCGTTGAACCAGCTTAAGCGAATCGACTTTCCGGACGGAGGCTTCGCTGAATATAGCTATGACGGCATGAGAAGACGGGTAAAAACCAATATCAATGGAACTCTGACGAAGTACGTATATGACGGCGTTGATATCCTACTGGAGCTTGATGAGAGAAGCGCGGCGAAGTCGGTCTGGACGTTTGGTCTTAATATCGATGAGCCCATTTCGGTGGAGCGCGATGGCCAAGCCCTCTACTACCATGCGGATGATTTGGGAAGCATTAGAATGTTGACCGATGTGTCCGGCCGCGTGGTTCAGACGTATGACTACGACTCGTTTGGGCGAATTGTCAACGCGCTGGGACCCATCAACCAGCCATTCTTATACACGGCCAGAGAATGGGACGCCGTAGCAGGCTTGTATTATTATCGCGCGCGTTACTATAGCCCGGAGATGGGGCGGTTCTTGAGCGAGGATCCGGTCGGCAGCATTAATTTATACGCCTATATCGGCAATAGCCCGATTCGATGGGTGGATCCTTTTGGGCTGGACCGGACGAGCTGGTATGGCGATGGCCGCTCCACTTTTGATGGGCCTAAAAATGGCAACTGGGGAGGAAAGAATTGGAGCGGAGGGTGGAACCCACAAAGGCATGGGGGCGTGCCGGGCCCGGCAGGCCCTACCGATAGCGGCGATGAGTGCTATATGAACCACGACAACTGTTGGGGTGACTGCTCCCAGAGCAACTGCTCTAGCGATCAGAAGAATTGCATGAAGAATTGCGACCGGCAGTTAGTAAACTGCTTGCGGAGATTGGATAGAGATCCGCGCAACTGGCCGCGTCCACCACGGCCGGGAACGGAAGGCGATTCTTCTAAATATCGTGATGATGCCATATGGTATTTTAAATGAGCCCTAGTAAATTATTAAGTTGGATCTTCGCCGTCGTGGCGTGTCTGGCGGCATTCTTGCCCTACGGTTGGGGTAAATTGTTCAACTACAAATTCACCGCTCAGATGGGCGAAACGATCGGCGTGGTTGTTTATTTCCTATCCGTCGGAGCGTGCCTACGGTTATCCTCCGGCAATAAGAAATACCGGTGGCTACTCGTTCTGGCTCCGGTTTGTCTTTGGCCGATGTTCAAAACTATTTTTACTTTTATGGTTTGGAGCCTGCGCGGAATGGCTCCATAAGCCACTTCCATCCTGGGGCGCCGCGACGAATGATAAACGGAACCACCGGCGGTAGCGGGCGGGTGGCCGAGGTGGGTAGGCCGCGGCACACCCGGTCGCTACCGCTCCAGGTTCTGTTTCTCTGGAGTTCTTTTCGGAGTAGGATCCACAGGGGAGTCCCCAAGCTTGGTCTAACGACACGCAGATACCAAGATGAAACTAGGGAAGTTTCTAAGGAGGCGATGATGCAAGCTAATGGAAGAATAAAGACGGGATGTCAGAGCGCAACGGTGGTGGGCCTGGTTTGGCTCGGCCTCTGTTTAATGGCCGGCGGGCCTCGCTTGTCGGCGCAGACGGAGGAGTGGCGGCAGGAGCGGATCCTCGGGCTTGGAGAGATTACCGGGGGGGGGTCGCCTACTCGCCTAATGGGAGGAAATTAGCGGTCGGATCGAGCATCGCCGTCGAGATTTGGGATACGACGACCTGGCGGCTGGAGAGACAACTGTTCGGCCATACCGGTCAGGTGTATTCCGTGGCGTGGTCGCCCGACGGCACCCGCGTGGCCTCGGGCTCTGGGGATCTAACGATCAAGCTGTGGGAGGCGGCGACGGGGAACCTGCTGCGCACGCTGACCGGGCATAGCTTTGGTGTGACCTCCGTGGCGTGGTCGCCGGACAGCACCCGCGTGGCCTCGGGATCTCAAGATCGAACGATCAAGCTGTGGGAGGCGGGGACGGGGACTCTGCTGCGCACGCTGACCGGGCATACCAGGGAAGTGCTATCCGTGGCGTGGTCGCCGGACGGCGCCCGCGTGGCCTCGGGCTCTGGGGATGGGACCGTCCGGATCTGGGCGCGGCGACCGCCAACGCTCGCACTGGATCCAGCGAGCTTCACCTTTCGGGGCACGCAGGGCTGCGCAAATCCCTCCAGCCAGACGCTGCGCATTACTAATATTGGTTTCGGAACCTTGACCTGGACGGCGACGGTGAGGACCCAGGATGGAGGGAATTGGCTATCGGTCAATCCCATGAGCGGCACGGCGCCCAGCCTGGTAACCGTATCGGTCAATACCAGCGGATTGGCGGCCGGCGCCTACACCGGGACGATTCGGATCGAGGCGCCGGGCGCGATGGACTCGCCGCAAACGATCCCGGTGACGCTGACGATCGACCCACCGCCGCGGATCAGTGTTACTCCGCCGAGCTTGAGTTTCCGCGGGGTGCAGGGCGGACCGAATCCCTTGTCGCAACCGCTCAGCATCACCAACGGCGGTAGTGGGACGCTCACTTGGACGGCGACCGTGATGACCCAGGAAGGTGGAAATTGGTTAGCGATCAATCCCACCAGCGGTACGGCTCCGAGCACGATGACCGTGGCGGTCAATCTCAGTGGCTTGGCGGCGGGGAGCTACCGGGGGAAGATCACGATCGCCTCGGCGTGTGCCGACAATTCGCCGCAAGAGATCCCGGTGACGCTCACGGTGGAACCGCCGCCGCGCCTGGGGGTCGATCCGCCCGACTTCACGTTCCGCGGGGCGCCCGGGGGACCGAATCCGCCGAGCCAGACGTTGATGATCCGCAATCTCGGCGGTGGGACCTTAACGTGGACGGCGAGCGTCAATACAGAGAACGGCGGGAATTGGCTGTCGGTGACGCCGGCGAGTGGGACGGCGCCCAGCTCAGTGACCGTCGCGGTGAACACGAGCGGGTTAGACTGGGGCGATTACCCGGGCGCGATCACGGTGGAGGCGCCGGGCACCCTCGACACGCCGCAAACCGTGCCGGTGCTGCTCCGCCTGCGTCGGGTGGTGGAGGGCTGGGAAGAGACGCGCGTGTTCACGGGGCATCGGTCGGCGGTGCGTACGGTGGCGTGGTCGCCCGATGGGAGTCAACTGGCGAGCGGAGCGAATGACGGCGAAATCCGGGTGTGGGCAGCGGAGAGCGGGGAGTTGGTGCAGGCCCTGGCGGCGCATACGGAGGAAGTGACGAGCGTGGCGTGGTCGGGCGATGGGCAACGGCTGGCGACGGCCTCGATGGACCGGACGGTGAAAATCTGGGATACCAAGAGCTGGCAAGTCGTCGGCGAGCTGCGCGGGCACACCAATGGGGTACGGTCCGTGGCGTGGTCACCGGATGGGAGCCAACTGGCGACCGGATCACAGGACTTGACGATCAAGCTCTGGTCGGCGGCTTCGTACGAGGCGATGACAACGTTGCGGGATCATACGCAAGGGGTGCAGACGATAGCATGGTCGCCGGATGGGAGTGTGCTAGCCTCGGGGTCGCAAGACCGAACGATCAAGCTGTGGGACGCGACCAGCTATCAGTTGGTGATCACGTTACCGCAGGTGGCGGAGGAAGGACACACGGCGTCGGTGGAGTCGGTGGCCTGGTCGCCGGATGGGAGCCAGTTGGCGACGAGCGGGTTCGAAGGGACGATCAAGCTGTGGGACGGTGCCAGCTACGATCTGCAGGCGACACTAGACCAACGGCCGGCGTCGGTGTTTGCCGTCAGTTGGTCCGGGGATGGAAGCTGGTTGGCTTCGGGGTCCTGGGATGGACTGGTGCGGATCTGGGATGGGCAGAGCTACCAGAGGACGAGTGTTTTGAGCGGGCACACGGGGCCGGTCAATGCGGTGGACTGGTCGGCCACGGGCGCCGGGTTGCTGTCGGGATCGAGCGACGGGACCGTACGACTCTGGCGGCCGGCGCCCTGAAGCGGACCGCAGCCCTAAGGTGGGAACGGGATCGGGTCCGCCGTTCTCCTTGGAGTTGTTCAGGCCCCGTTTGGCGTACCATGATGGATGAAAACAGAACTGTCTGAGATAACGGGCGGGTAGCCGAGACGGGTAAGCCGGGGCCGAGGTACACGCGGTCGCTACTGCTCCCGGTTCTGTTTCACTGGAGTTATTTTCAATGAAGTGGTTCATGCCCTTTTGGGGCGCCACGACGAATAATAATAACAACGGCACTCCTGGGAGCGCTGGCGTCTCGCCGGCAACTGAAGATTGGACATTTTATTTGGTCCCGCAGGGCGGGGGAGCTATCTTGTCGTCAAGCCGACAGAGCCCCGACCTTGTCGGGGCGAAAGCATAAAGCCTGGGGTGGAGCGCAGCGGAACCCCAGGGTGTGAGAACGTGAAATGATCACCAGCCCCGACCTTGTCGGGGCGACAGCGCCATACCAGAGGAACGCCAACCTGCTGTCGCCCCGCAGTGCGGGGCTTATAGTGTAGGAGTGACGCGTTCCTGGGGCTCACGCCCCAGGCTTTATGTTGCCGCCTGCTTCGCAGGCTGGGGCTTAGGGCCGCCAAAATGTCCAAACTCCAGGCGCTGGCATCCTTGCCGGCAAGGGTTGGACTCGATCCGCGAGGGGACTCGCCCCGACGGTAGTCGGGACGCTCCCAGGTATATTCTGAGGAGAAAATTATGAAACGCTGCCAAGCTTTTCTGCTGTTGTTTTTGCTGCTATGGC
>JACOSC010000129.1 GCA_016179055.1 Acidobacteriota bacterium | reverse complement strand
GATCATGTCGCGTAAGGCGCTTCGTGGGGCCAGTTTTCACAATGTCAGCGAATTGCGACAGGCGATCGAGGCGTTTGTCGCGGCGTATGGCCCCAAGGCGAAACCCTTCGTTTGGCGCAAACGAGAAGTAAGGGGATCCCAACTCAGAAATACTATCGTTAACTTATGCAACTAAGCACTAGCGTACGAATGGTTGAAGGAGATTTGGTCAGGTGGCCAACTCCGTATTTTAATCCAACGAGGTGAAGCATGCATATCAATGATCTTTTGGCTGTCGCGTCGGCGCGTGGGGCCTCCGATCTACACATAAAAGCCGCGTGTCTACCACACGTTCGAATCAATGGCGACCTCGTGCCTCTGGCCGAATTTGACAAGCTGAAGAAAGAAGATACCATTATGCTCGCGCTGGGCATAATGAACAACCGACAGAAACAGGCCTTCGGCGAAAACAACGAAGTCGATATGGCCTATGCCGTTCCCGGCCTAGGTCGTTTTCGTGTGAATGTGTTTCAGCAACGGGGATCCGTGTCGATGGCGGCTCGTCTGATACCTGATCAAATCCATTCGTTTGAGGATCTGTTGCTGCCCAAGGTGTTGGAGAAAATCTCCTCCGAATCGCGTGGGTTGATTCTTTTCACCGGAACGACCGGCAGCGGCAAATCCACCAGCTTGGCGTCGATGCTCGAGTTTATCAATCAGCGGTATACTCGCCACATCGTGACGATTGAGGATCCAATCGAATTTCTCCATCATGACAAGATGAGCATAATCAGCCAGCGGGAGGTTGGCGTCGACAGCAAAGCGTTTGCGGACGCACTCCGGGCTTGTTTTCGCCAAGACCCCGACGTCATACTGGTCGGTGAAATGCGCGATCGCGAGACCATCGAAACGGCGCTGGTCGCCGCCGAAACCGGGCATTTAGTGCTGAGCACTCTGCACACCTTGGACGCGCCCGAAACTATCAATCGTATAATTGCGGTTTTCCCGCCCCATCAGCACCAACAGATTCGCTTACAGCTTTCAACCGTGCTTAGAGCCGTAGTGTCCATGCGCTTGATCAAGCGCTCCGACAAGCCCGGACGCGTCCCCGCCGTCGAGGTACTCATCGCTACGGAATTTGTGCGGCATTGCGTCAACGATCCCGAACGGACTTCGATGATAAAAGCCGCGATTGCCGCCGGCACATCGCAATACGGCATGCAGACCTTCGACCAATCGCTGCACGAGCACTATACCAAGGGCCGCGTAACGTATGACGATGCGCTCATGAACGCGACCAATCCGGAAGAATTCAAGTTGCGCGTACAAGGCATATACTCAACCACGAACGAGTCGCTCGAGGCAATGGAACGAGAAATGGCGGAAAGCGATCCGAAAGGGAAATATCGCAAGATCTGAATCTCAAATTCGATCCTAAGTACGTCGCTTCATAATTCATTGTAACTGTTCAGCCCCGCCTCCGACAAAGCCGGAGGCTTGACAGCTATTAACCGGTGGTTGAGCGCAGCGATACCACCGGTCAACGAACGAAAAACGAAGGCACCCTGGAGGGGTGCGAGCAAGGGCCAGACGTCTCGTGCCGGCGCCCCGCCGGGGTGCTCTGGTTTTCATGGCGTGCGTTCCGGTGGTATCGCTGCGCTCAACCACCGGCTAATAGCTGGAAACCCTCCGGGTTTCCGCGCGATTCCTCATTTCAAATTTCGTAATTGTTCCATTACTCACGCTATAGGCTACCCAGCCGATACGGAACTGCCGCCATGGGCTGAGCAGTTACAATTCATTAACGTATTTTTCAAATAGGTGGCGGAGACCTTTAGGTCTGCGACTGGAGTTTGGGCATTTGTAGGGAGTGGGGTACCGCTTACAATCCAAAGCTCCGAAGGAGCGAGCTATAAATAGCCAGGGGCAAGCGCAGCGCAGCCCCTGGAAAGCAAGCGTCCTCCGAACGCCAGCCCTGAAAGGGCGCACTAATGGAGATCAATTCCTTGGCCGCTGTCGTTTTTTTTTATACGTATTCATCAAGCAGAAGGTTATCCCGCCCTTTCAGGGCTAATAACTTATATAATCGTACATACCAGGGGCTGCGCTGCGCTTGCCCCTGGCTATTATAGCCCGCTCCTTCAGAGCTACGAGAACCCGCTTCGGGCTATGGCGAAGTGCCCGCTCGAAGTGGTGGGGACGAAAGGATCACGCGGGGCTTTGGCCAATGTCCATACTCCAGGAATCCCACCGATGGCCGTCGGTGGGATTGGAGTTTTGGTTAGGCTGAGACCAGCCGGAATTTTCTTGCCCGCATGTTCTGGCGATAGTATAATCCACCCAGCAACTGATGGAGGTAGAGATAATCGTGTGAAGATATACCAAGGTATCATGGTTTTACAAGAATACTATACGCAACCAGCGATGGCGGGAGGGAAAAGCTATGCCTAGAGTCAGTAAGTTTTGGATGAAGATAGTAGCCTGCGCGGGTCTGATCCTCTGGGCGTGGACCGGCCCAGCACCGGCGCTGGCCGACTGTCATGAGGGGCCGTGGGCAACGGTGGGACGGTTCGGGTATGGTTCTATACAGCAACTAGCCTACAGCCCGGACGGTGGACGGGCGGCTGTGGCGGCGTGACGATCTGGAATGTGGAGACGGAGAGCGTTGAGCAGGTCTTGGAGGGGCACACGGATAGGGTGACCTCAGTGGTATGGTCCCCGGACAGCACGCAGTTGGCCAGTGGGTCCTGGGATCGCACGGTGCGGGTGTGGGCGGCCGACGACGGCCGGCTCGTGCGCACGCTGACCGGGCACACGGATTATGTGTGGTCCGTGGCGTGGTGGCCGTATGGGTGCTACTTGGCCTCCGGCAGTTACGAAGGCGTCATACGGCTCTGGGGGCCGGCGCCCTGATAGCTCGTTCCGACGGTGGCGAGGTGAGTAAACACCACAGAGACACAGAGGCCACTGAGAAGTCAAGAAATGGATTTGAACAAGATCACAGAATAAAAGAAAATTGTACAACGGCCGTATCCCTCCGTGAACTCTGTGTCTCTGTGGTAAAAAGGGAGAGGCCATGTTGGAGGGGTTTCAAAACCGTCGAACACTCACATGAATTCCTATCAAGAATTGTATACCAAAGGGTTAAAGCTCCTGGCGCTGCGGGCGCATAGCGAAGAGGAACTGGCGGAAAAACTGGCACGCACCGGTAGTGCCGAGGACGTGGCGCGGGTTTTAGCGGACTTCAAAGCCATAAATTTGATCAATGATCTAGACTTTGCCCGCGCCTACGCCTTGTATAAACTGCAGAACAGACCGGTGGCGCGCGCACGGGCGGCGTTGGACCTGCGGAAAAAGAAAGTACGGAAGCCGGTCATCGAACGGGCCCTCGATGAAGTGTACGCCAACGTGGATGAGGCGGCCTTGGCGGACCAACTCATTGCCCGATGGCTTGCGCGCTGGGGAAAACCCGAGGATGTTAAAGCGGTGAAGCGACTAGCCGGATTTCTGCAGCGCCAGGGTTTCCCATCGGATTTGCTTTATGATAAACTATCCCCTTATTTTTCGGCCTTAGAGTCCTCGTCGCGGCGCGCAAAGGATACTGAATAGGAGCGGCCGAGCCTCGGGCGCGCAGAGCCGGTGAG
This sequence comes from Acidobacteriota bacterium, assembly GCA_016179055.1. Classification (GTDB taxonomy): domain Bacteria; phylum Acidobacteriota; class UBA6911; order JACOSC01; family JACOSC01; genus JACOSC01. The sequence goes on along the minus strand of JACOSC010000129.1, from coordinate 8,451 downwards.
GCCGGTGGCGTACGGCCTATGGCCGTTCCGTATGAATCGTTATGAAGGCAAAAGACGTTAGACAAACATTCCTGAAATATTTTGAGGTCCGGGAACACCGTGTGGTCAAGAGCTCCTCATTGATCCCGGATAACGACCCGACGTTGCTGTTCACCAACGCCGGCATGAACCAGTTTAAGGATGTTTTCCTGGGCGCCGAGAAACGGGCGTATACGCGGGCCGCCTCTTCGCAAAAGTGCGTGCGCGCCGGCGGCAAACATAACGACCTGGAGAACGTGGGCTATACGGCTCGTCATCATACCTTCTTTGAGATGCTGGGAAACTTCTCCTTCGGCGATTACTTTAAGGATCAAGCTATTGCCTATGCTTGGGAACTGGTCACCAAGATATATGGATTGCCGTTGACTCGCCTGTATGTAACCGTCTATACCGATGACGATGAGGCCTATACTTTCTGGCATCGCGCTATGGGAGTGGACCCCGCGCGCATTTTCCGGCTGGGCGAGAAGGATAATTTCTGGGCCATGGGCGATACCGGTCCCTGCGGACCTTGCTCTGAAATCCATTACGACCTTGGCCACAGCCCGATTGCGGATCACCGTGATTGCGCTTTTCCCTGTGAATGCGGTCGCTACGTTGAGATATGGAACCTGGTCTTCATGCAGTACGAGCGCGACCAGCAAGGCCGTCTGACGCCTCTCCCCTCGCCTTCGATCGATACCGGCATGGGCCTCGAGCGCATCACCGCGGTCTTGCAAGGAAAGCAGAGCAATTACGACACGGATCTCTTTCATCCCATCATTGCCCAAGCGGCAGACTTGGCCGAGAAAATCTACGGCGAATTGCCTAGCCAGGATATATCGCTGCGCATCATCGCCGATCATGCCCGGGCCGCGGCTTTTCTGATTACCGATGGAGTCTCGCCTTCGAACGAGGGCCGTGGTTACGTCCTGCGCAAAATAATACGACGCGCTTTGCGCCACGGCCGCAAGATTGGTCTGCAAGGCCCTTTCCTTTTCAAGATGGCCGGCATCGTGGCGGAATTGATGCAGGAAGCCTACCCGGATCTGGTTTCGGCCCGCGAATACACGGCGCGTGTACTGGTCAATGAAGAAGAAAAATTCTCGGCCACGCTGACTTACGGACTCGAACGGCTTGACGACCTGTGCGCGGCCGCCACGCGGCAAAGCCAACGACAAATTTCGGGGAGTGACACCTTCAAGCTATACGACACGTACGGATTTCCGCTGGAATTGGCCAAGGAGATCGTCGCCGAACGCGACCTTACGATTGACGAAGCCGGTTTTCAAGCCGAATTGGAAAAGCAGCGTGAGCGCGCCAAGGCTAGCTGGAAAGGCAGTAAAGAGAGAGTCAGCGAAGTTTATGTGCAGTTGACCGCACGCCTCCCATCCCGGTTCGTCGGCTACGAGATCACCGAGAAGGCCGGCGCATGCGTCACGGCCCTGATCGCCGATGGCCGGCCCGTTGACCTCTTAGAAGAAGGCGGCACCGGCGAAGTCGTCCTCGATGAGACCCCTTTTTATGCCGAGTCGGGGGGTCAAGTGGGCGACCAAGGCGCCTTGATTTCCGGTACAACTCTGCTCGAGGTTGCCAATACGTTTTCCCCCGTACACGGACTTACGGTTCACCAGGTTAAAGTGGAGCGTGGTACGCTACGCGTGGGTGATTCTGTGGCGGCCCAGGTCAACGCGGAGCGCCGCCGCGCCGCCATGCGGAATCACACCGGGACTCATTTATTGCATGCGGCGCTGCGTGAAACGCTGGGCGAGCACGTCAAACAGGCCGGATCGTTGGTGGCCCCGGACCGATTGCGGTTCGACTTTTCTCACTTTGCCTTCTTGACCGATCGCGAATTGGAAAAAATTGAGGACTTGGTCAATGAGCAAATACAGCTCGACAAACCGGTGGCCAAGGAAACCATGGATCTGGACCGCGCACTGGCTTCCGGCGCGCTGGCCTTCTTTGGGGAGAAATACGCGTCACGCCACGTGCGCGTGGTTTCGATCGATTCGTTCAGCAAAGAACTTTGCGGGGGCACGCATGTCGGCCGCACTGGAGAAATCGGTTTGTTGAAGATCGTGGGCGAGAGCAGCGTGGCGGCGGGAGTTCGGCGCATCGAGGCGGTAACCGGCGGGAATGCACTCAAGCGGTTGCAAGAAGATGAGCATTGGCTATCCGAATTGACGGAGCAATTGCAAGTTCCGCGCGCCGAGTTATACGGCGCCGTGGAGAAGTTGGTCACCGCGGTGAAGGAAGGGCAAAAAGAGATTGAGTCGTTAAAATTGAAGCTCGCCGATACGGAGTCACAGAGCCTGTTGCAGGAGGCGAGGGAGATCAAAGGCATTAAGGTCATCGCTCACCATGTCGACAACATCGACCGCAATGGCTTACGCAGTTTGGCGGATCGCCTGAAGAACCGAATGAAATCGGGAGTAATTATTTTGGGAGCGCCCATTGAAGGGAACGCCGCCCTGGTTGTGATGGTATCTCCCGATTTGACCTCAAGATTGCCCGCTGGAAAGCTGATTAAGGAAATCGCGCCACTTGTCGGCGGCCGCGGTGGCGGTAAGCCCGATCTGGCCGAGGCGGGCGGTAAGGACATTTCCGGGCTTGGCAGCGCACTAAAACAGAGTTATGATGTAGTAGCGCGGTTTTTGAGCTAAGGCGGCGTGCCGACTCGCTCTATCAGGCTCTGACCTAACGCCACATGCCGTCACAGGCTGAAAAGAAAATGGTGACAGCTTAGCCGCCTATGGGGCTGCTACTGAGAAAACGAACGAGGGTAGTTACATTAATGGGGAACCGAAATATTCATTGGACCGTTGTGGCCATTCTGCTGGTGATTTTTACCGCTCCATCCCTCGGCCAGCAAATGTACCAGTATATTGATCGCCAAACCGGCGCCCATGTATTTACCAATGTTCAGCCGACCGAGCGTGAGGCGCCCGAGCTGGCCGCACAGTGGGCGGCCGAGGCCAAAGTTTCGGGAAACGCTGGCCGAACAAACGGTCGCAGTGCGCTGACCCCTGTGGCGACCGACCCCAGCCGATTTAACGGCCTGATTCAAAAACATGCCGATCTTCATCAAATTGACGCCAACCTGATCAAGGCCGTCATTCGCGCCGAATCCAATTTCAATCCCCACGCTCTATCTCCCAAGGGCGCCAAGGGGCTTATGCAGCTCATGCCGGCGACGGCACGACGCTTTGGCGTAGTCAATATTTATGATCCGGACGAAAATATTCAGGGAGGGATCAAGTATTTGCGTTTCCTTCTCGATATGTTCGACCAGGATCTCAAGTATGCGCTGGCCGCTTACAATGCCGGGGAGAACGCGGTTCTGCGCGTCGGCGGCATTCCGCCAATACGGGAGACCGTCGACTACGTTCGACGCGTAACCCGTTTCTACGGCAGTGACAAGCACATGGCCTTCCTTGAATCTCCCAACCCCTTTGGTGTATGGGTCTCCAGAGAAAAAGATGGAACCCTGCTGCTTACCAACATCGGCCCCCCGCGCTTAGCCAATTAGAAAAAATCTTCCTTCTTGACCGTTCCTCCGTCAAAATCCAGCCTTACCCCATCCTCGAGAGTCTGCGCATTCCTATCTAATAGCATCTGACAAGATGAAATTGTGGTGAAACGGGCAATACATTTTCTGGAGGTCGGGTTTTGCCCTTTACTCATGCGGGCGTCTGACGGTTTTGAAACCCCTCCGACATGGCCTCTTCCTTCTCACCACAGAGACACAGAGTTCACCGAGGAATACGGCCGTCCAACAATCTTCCTTTAATTTGTTCGGTGATCTTGTTCATATCCATTTCTTGGCTTCTCGGTGGACTCTGTGCCTCTGTGGTGAAATGCCGGCCTGTTTGGCTCCGACTCGTCCGGGTTAGGTAGTTGCTCAAGGGGTCTTTCGTTGGATGCGATGTTTATCGAAGCGGCAGACCGTGCGATAATCACAGCGCGGACATTGGGTGGTAGTCTTGGGCTGTACACGAAAGTCGCCGGCGCGCATGCCCGCCACATAGTGCCGAATATGCGCGGCGCATTCCTGCAGAACCGCCTTCCACTCATCGTCGCTAAGGCTCGCCGCCACACGCGGATTGACGCCGGTATAGTGAATGAGGTCGGCGCGATATAATCCTCGCTGGCGCGACCCGTCGAAAAGGCCATAATAGCCGCCGCCCACCACGTCCAACGGATCTGCGGCAAACCGTTGTTGCAGCGCCATGATATGAATGGGGATTTCCAATTCAATCCCTTGCCGAATCTCATCCAATCCGCCCAGCGACGAGGCCTTGTAATCATATAGGACCAGCTTGCCGTCGCTCGACCGATCCAATCGGTCAATGCGGCCGCGCACCTGCACTGCGTCAGGCCCGTCCGTGAGTGTCAGCGGCGCAGACTGTGCGCCTTCACCCGTATCGGCTTGGCCCCCGCACCCAAACTCCATATCCCAGATGTGCAGCGTAGTCTCATGCTGAGCGGTCTTGTTCTGATAGCTAATTTCCATAGTGAGAATTTTCCGGAGCGTCTCCCAAACCTGGGTCTTCTCCATCTCCCAAACTCTCATATCGGACTTGCTTACCGCCGGCGGCCGCGATTCGGCGAATCGAGCCAGCTTCCTCTGCATGATCTCTTGCAGCTCCGGCTCATAGGACGGCTGCAACGCCGGGTCGAGCCTGGCGCGGCGGTGACCCGCGAGAAACTCTGCTAAGCTTTTCGTGATTAGCCGGCGGTAGTCTTTCACCGAGAAACTAAACCAGGCGGGTCCGGGCGCTTCCAGCCTTAAAATCCACCGGCTGAAAAATTGAAAGGGACAAATACCATAAGTGTTGAGCTCTGCCACGGAGTAAATCCGCTCTTTGCCAAACTGCCGACTCAGTTCCCGCCGAAGGCCGCTGTCTGCGAAAGCCCCATCAAATGGACCGAAAGCCAAGCCTTGCCGTTCCGCTTCGATCTGTAGTCGCAGCAAAAGCGAGGGCGAAAAAAGCTGTTTGGCCTGGGCTTGCCGATACAGCTCCAGAGCCAAGTCCTCCTCCGAGCTCCCTTGCCAAAGGGCGCCGATTAGGGTCTCCACGACTTCCTTAGGTGTGTTCACCTTGCTTAGTCTGTCGCCGAGGGAGCCTTGCGGATGGGCCGAGACCAATTCTGTTTCTGCACCGCGCAACAAGTCGCCGATCTCTCCTAGAAAACTTGAAGGGATAGTTTCCTCGCCGTCGCTCCGGCACTTGGGATAACTCAAGAACAAGCGGTCACCGGCCTGACTAATACATCGATAGAACAAATAATTTTCTTTTTGCAGCCATTCGCTCGATGAGAAGTCTTCCAGATGAAGACCAAAATCGTGCAGCCGTTGGCGATCTACGGGCGGATACATCCAATCGTACTTACGCAGTCCGGGAATGGAACCCTCTATCATCCCCATCACAAAAACGGCGCGAAAATCCAAGCCGTGGCACTGGCTGTAATCCAGGCAGGCAACCCCATACGACGACGGAGTCTCCCGCGGTACTACGGTCCGTCCCATCAGGCGCTCAACCAGACTCTTGAATTCGCCGAGCGATAAGATTTCCGGCGCGGACCGGGCGGCCTGTAAAAGCTGAGCTGCTTCGTTTAAACTCTCGTTCATTTTCTCGAAGCCCCTCAGGTCGAGCGCTGTCAGGGCTAGATCGTCCGCCGATCCCACCGTCTGCCGCAAGCGCTCATGCAGGCGTTGTTGTATGCGAAAGGTTTGCAGAACTTTAGTAAGGGCGTCCACAAAAACGCTCAAGCTTGCCCTGTCCGGGATACTTTCGAGGACGCGGCAAAGAGTCTCGACCGTGTCGATAGCGGCATTAAGCGCATCAATCTCACGAGCCCAGCGAGAACGCTGCCATTCGATTTCTTCCGGCTCGAACGCACCGGACTCCGTTCGCTTGAGGGACTCTTCCCTGAGCTTTATGGCATGCGCCGCGCGGCTGAGCCACGCGATAGGACTGGTCTGGTTGCCGACGGCCAATAGAGCGTTGACGACGGCATCCCGAGGCCGTGTGGAGAATGCCTCAAAATAATCGTTCTTGATCAACGCCTCGAAGCTTTCCACCTTATCCCATGCGATTCGGGCTTCTATGACTTTTAGCGCGGCTTTCACCGAAGGAATGAGGGCCAGCGGGCGCCGATCGACGCAGCCGCCAGGAATACCGGTATCGGAAAACACTTGATGGATGATCGGCGCGTAGGCATGGTAATCTCTAACAACCAGGGCTATCTGAGACAGAGCGTACCCTTCGGCTAAAACCAAACGTTTAATTTGGCGAGCGACCTCCTGCGTCTCGGCCCACGGATTCGGCGCCGAGAGTAGGCGGACCGGGACGTCCTCGGCGGCGGCGAAGGCCACAGCCTCGGGCCGTAAGAGCTGCTCACCGAGCGCCGATAGAATTGGGTGGCGAGCGACAGTAACCGCGCCCATCTCCATCACCGAGAACCCGCGATAGCGCAGCGACTCTAATGTTTTCTCCACCGAAGCGAAGATCTCCGCATGGCCACAATCATAATTCAGGCTCAGCACAACTTCAGGAATTAACTCAAAGAGCTGTGTCAATAGCTCGTCTTGCAGCGGAGTGAAGTCGAAAAAGCCATCCAGGAAAAGGACCTCGATCTTGGATAACCAGTCGGGCGGGGCGCCGCTAGTCAGGCGATCGCGCACCCGTAGGTAGGCCTCCTCGATATCCACAATTCCGACCGCTTCAAGGACTTGCTGATACTCTTCGTAGATCAGGGCGAGGTCTTGATCATTCGCGCCGCCTTTCATCTCTCGCAGCACACGACGGCATTCTTCGGGTGGCAAACCCGACCGCTTTAATTCTGCTACCAGATCACCGATGGTTTGAACACAGCCCGGCGTTACGGCAATATCCGATAGGTGGCGCAGCCGGCTTTGCCGCATCAACGCGCCGATCACAAACTCCATCAGAAAATATTTTATGGAATCCGGTATCAGTGGGTTGCACCAATCGTTCGCCTGACCGCACGGCCTTTCCCCCGGAGAACCACTAGTCGGGGCTTTGGCGGCGGCCTCGTGGGGACCCTGGCTGGGATCGGATAGTGCGGTGGGACGGCTGTACAAGATTTTTAGTACAAGGTCGTCAAAGGTAAAAATTGGAAGCGAACGACAGGAAATTTCTTGCCCGCCTTGGAGTACGGCGTGAGTCACGCGTTCGCACAACGGTCGCGCCGCAGTCAAATAAATGAAGCTATCTTCCTTACCGGCGCGCAGGGCCGCTCGGCAGCGCTCGATGAGCCGAGGGCGGTTTTGGCCCAGGACAGGCTCTAACCATATCTGTCGTTTTCGAGGGGAGAACATATAGGAATCTTCTCAACGGAGCACGCCTGAACCGCCGCGCGGCGCTTACCATTCTACGAAGAGAGACTGGCGATTCTATCACAGCCCCGACCGGCGGTCAATCCAGCGCAGGAATTCCCGTTGGGCTTGACAATGGGATATTTTTTGGTTATACGGTTAGGCGGTGCCGGTATGACTATCGATTTGCAAAGGAACTTTGAGCCCCGGGGAGGGGGGACGAAGTCAACTTCAAACGGCCTTCTTCGGCGCCTTGGACGAAAACGGCCCAAGGCATCACTGACCTCCAAAAATGACCTCACCAAGAATTTGTTAGCCTACTCGTATCGGGAAAACCCTACCCATAGATTGGGCAACCTTAAGTCCTCGTGCGCACTAACGGTCCGTCCCGCGAAGCCAACCGCCTTTACCATTCTTTCTTCCATGGGGGTAGTACCTCACAAGGGCACGGTAATGGCGGGCGATGACGCCACTCAAACTAATTCTAAAGAATTGCCATTTCCAAATGGTATGGCCACATCCGGTACTTTTGCTTTGCGCCTCGATGGGACAAAGACTTTCCCCACGGATTGTAGCTTGGAGAGCAGGGGTTGTGTTTCATCGGGTGCATTAAATACTCATTAAAGCGCTTACTAGTATATCGTTTCATTGAAACATATCCATTATACCGAGAGGGCGTCGAACTTCTTCCCGCGATGTACCACTGGCGCCTAGTTGATTTCAGCAATCCCTTGCAGGAGGCGGTCCCGCGGCTCCTCCCAAGATTGAACGCGCATGTCTCTGAGGAAAGTGCGGACCATTTTGCCAAACAGCGTTTCGTCCCGACCCGTCGGGATGAGCCAGGCACCGTGCTTCAATCAGCCAGGGTTTGGAACCATGGGGGTTGTCCTGCATGCTGGCCGATACGCCCATGCTTAGGGCCTTGTTGATCCACTTGCCTACACTTATCCGCGTCAGCCGAACGGTCTTTATAAGGGTAGCTATGTTTTCACCGGTATAATAGAGCCATAGCACCTGCGCTCGCGGCACCTCTCGCAGGGCAGCCGTCCGCGACGGGCGGATCTGACTGAGCCGCGTGATTTCGTCAG
>JACOSC010000128.1 GCA_016179055.1 Acidobacteriota bacterium | reverse complement strand
GTTAACGCCTATGGGGCCAGGGGGTGAGGGGCTCGTGATGTAGGCTGGATCTTGAAGCTCCCCCGGCTTCCGCCGGGGGTATCCACCACCCGTGAACGGATACGAAAAAATTAAGCCGCGCGGCCGGCATTTGGTCGCGTCGGCTTGAATGACTGGTTAGCGCTCCTTATCGCGAGAAACATCTTGCGGCCCGTGAAGCTTTTGATCCTCAAGTGGCCCTTCTACATCCTTAGCGACAGTTCCATCAGACATAGTCACTTTTTTTTGTAGCGCCTGTTTTTTTTATTAACCGTTTGCTCTATGGTTGCATATGTGTTTTCAGCGCTCTTGCTCATGCCAAATTTAAATTCAGCAACGGTCTCACTTCCTTCTTTTACTTTTCCTTTTAATTTGTCGGCAATGGTTATAGTATCGTTCACTCTAATGTGCAGAGTTTGGCCACACTTGCAGTTCTTAGTTTGATTTATGGAGTCAATTTCATTGCCGCATTCATTTCAAATGGGATTATCTATAAATTTTCTCGTTGAGCTCTAACGGTTCTCTTGCGGGAACACCCATTGCCGGCACCAGTCGGCAGGGGCGTTGGGATACTTGCGGTCGATGGCGTCCGGCGAGCCTAAACCGATCGCGGCATAGCGCGACCGGCGTGGGCAAGGTAAATCCTTTTATCGTGGGATACCCATAAAATCCTCCCTTACCTCACGTACCCGCACGGACCACTGATCTTGATTGCTTCCGCGAGACCCTACGCTATCAAAAGGCGCCACGGAAGTCAAGCTGTAGCGACTCATCCTAATCCGCCTATAAGCGATAAATCAGACTCCTCATCCCCGGCAAGCTTACAGGCCAGACCCGTTGTTTCGTTAGACAGGGCACTTCGTCGCCCCGTTTGTAACTGTTCAAGGGGGGAGCGCTGTATCTAGGGGCGTACGCAGTACGGAACCGGTTGCGGTAGCAACCGGGTAGGGCCGGACCGGCGCACCCGCCCGCTACCGCAGGCGGTTCTGTTTCGGTACCACCCCCCGTGAACGCTTACCTCTGTTTTTCCGCGGGATTGGTCCGTTAGTGTCCGGCAAGATGAAATCTTGCTAAAACGGGAAAATTATTTTGAGGTAGCCTTCCACGCTTTATTCATGCGGGCGTTTGATGGTTTGGAAACCCCTCCAACATGACCTCTCCCTTCTCACCACGGAGGCACAGAGTTCACTGAGGGATTCGGTCGTCATATCATCTTCCTGGCTTCTCGGTGGCCTCTGTGGTGCATTCTCACCGCGCCGCCGCCGGCGACCGGCGTTTCTTGGCGATGGCGAGAGGCTTAGCGGTTCAGCTCGGCAATGATTTCCTGGGCGGCCTTGCGGGCGATCGCTTGATCATCGGGCCCGTACGAAATGGCGGCAACCACCGCATGCCCGCCGCCACCGTAACGCTCACAAATGGAAGCCAGATTATGCACGCGCGCCAATGGGCTCCACGGATTAAAGCCCACGGAAACTTTGGTGCGGTTGGGAGAGTGGCTTATGCTTACCGAATAGACACTGCTAGGATGGAGATAGTAGGGAATAAACTTATTATAACCCTCCATGCTATGTTCGCTGACATCAAAGAAAATTACCTTGCCATAAACGTGTGAACTCTGCCGTATCGTCTCCATAGATTTCAAGTGACGCTCGTATAAAGGGCGAAACTGATCGGCTACGTACGGTTGCTGGGCGATCTCCGGCAAAGACTGAGTTCGCATGGCCTGGATCAGTTGCGTAAGGCGCGCCGGATCTTTGCAAGTCTCGATGACGATCAGCAGTTGCATGGCCGGACCACTGATGTCTACCGCAGTTTCCGGATCCGGATATTGGGCGCCATCGATAGTATCGGCCCAGTGAATCAGTTCTTTGAGATTGGCCGTATCAAACCCGAACCGTTCCGCGGCTATAGTGGCAATGAACTTGGTGCAGGAGCGAAACTGCGGATCGTAGAATTTCTTGCCGCTGGTATCCCGCAAAAAGTGTTGTTCGTCCTCAGGCGTGGAGAAGGCGCTTTGATGATGGTCAAACCACCACGTCAAACGATCCGAACTATAATAGCGAAAATCAACGATGACGTTTTCATCGCCATCAAAAACCAGATCATGAAAATTCTGTCCGCCGGCTTTGTGCGTCAGACCGGCGTAACAAAATTCCGCCTGAGGATCAAAGCGCAGTTTGTAGAATTGGGAGAAAACCGCGGCGGAAGCCAGGCCATCAAAACAGTTGTCATGATAAAAAATGCGTACTTTCATAGGCACTCAATGCTCTCAACGAGTCGGGCAATCCATAAGGTTACATTATGATTTTCAGCGGAAGGCCGCTCCGGCCCTTGCTGCGCAGGGGTGTGTCCCATCAAACCGTTCACGTAATGATTCCCATAAGGGACATCATTATACCCATTTTCCGCGGGCCTCGCCAATATTTTTTGAACATGCGCGCCGCGCCGGGCGTTATAATGAAAAAGGCGGGCCGGCGTCGAAACCATTCCGCGGTCTGAGCGCGACTACCCACAGCCCGGCCAAAGGAGTTAATTATGGAAACAGTGTTTGTCCAAGCAACCCCCGGTCGCTGGATCGGGCAAGGATGGAATTTAGTTAGATCACACCTCGAAATTTTCATTGCACTGGCTTTGATTTACATAGCCCTTTTGTTGGCCGCCGGCGCGCTGGTTCCCTTCTTGGGAAGCGCCGTCCTCGCCGGCGCGTTGGTTCCGGGCTTCTTCCTGGTCTGCCTACGCGTCATGGCGGGCGCGCGGCCGCAGATATCCGACCTGTTTGACGGATTCAAGTATTGGGCGGCCGGCATTCTGACCGTCGGGCTAACGGCCATTCTTGTTTCGATCGCCGCGCTGTTTCTGATAATCCCCGGAATCTTTGTTCTGGCGCTTTACCTGTTTGCGCCGCTCTTCATTATTGAAAAAAAAATGGAGTTCTGGCCGGCCATGGAAGCCAGCCGCCGATTGGTCCTCAATGATCTTTTCGGATTCTTCTTGTTAGCTCTGGCTATAGTGGGACTTAATTTCTTGGGCTTTATTTGCCTGTTTCTCGGCCTATTGGTCACTGTCCCAATTTCGTTTATGGCCGTAACCGTAGCATTTCGCGAGCTGGTCGGGCCGACCGTATATCAACCGCCGCAGGCAGGGCCCGTGAATATTCCGTAGAGGTCCAACCAAGTAGGCGCCGCGCTGATGATGTTCTACTGTCATCGGAGAGGGCTATACTAACAGTAACCATGGCGAGCAACACAAGATTAAAGCTGTCTTATCCGGAAAAATTCCCACCCGCTTTGCGGCTTATTATTATTCTCAAATTCTTTAAGGGAAGCTTCTTATTGCTCGCCGCCTTTGGTCTCTTTGCAATCATCCACAAGGACGTCGGCGCGCTGGCTGAAAGAATGGCCGACTACCTGCACATCGATCCCGATAATCATACTTTCAACTGGATGTTGGACCGCATTTCAAAGCTCACCCCCAAGCGAATCCTGGGGATAAGCTTGGGGACGTTGTTTTACGCGGCTCTGCTACTCATCGAAGGATTCGGCTTGTACCGGCGAAGGGCGTGGGCCCGTTGGCTGACGATCATCGCCACGGCCTCTTTTATTCCTTTAGAGATTTATGAAATCGTCAAACATGTGCGACCCGGACGTCTACTTATCCTGTTAGTCAATGTTTTTGTACTGATCTATCTGAAACGCCATGCCGAGTTGATGCCTCGCCACGGCCATGCTCATAAGGCCGGCTTCTCCGAAAAGGCGAATTGAGGACTGCGAAGTCAGTCACCATCGCTAAAGGCGGTGTCTAGGAGCAAGGCTGTGGGTCGGGCTTCGTGGAATCGCGGGTCATTTCAGGACGGTGAGGATTTTTTCCAGCTCCATCGGCAGTGGCGAGGTCAAGTGCAGCGTCTGCCCGGTATCCGGGTGCATGAATTCCAAGCACTCGGCATGAAGGAAATAGCGGCCCAGCTCTTCAATGGCCGACCGTTTAGCGGCCTCGCGTACCGATCGCACGGCGGCGGCGCCATACAGGTTATCGCCCACAACGGGATGCTGTAGATGATGAAAGTGCACGCGGATCTGATGCGTCCGGCCAGTCTCCAGCCGGACTCTCAAGAGGGTAAAGCCGGCGAGGCGCTTAATCACGGAGTAATGCGTCACTGCGGCGCGGCCATGGCGCGCCCGCGGCGACATCTTTTTTCGATCACGGGGATCGCGCCCGATCGCCACGTCAATCGTGCCGCTGTCGTGGGGAAAGGAGCCATAAACCAGCGCCATATATTCTTTTCGGATTCGCCGCGATTTAAAGACTTCGGAAAGTGCCCGGTGAGTTCGGTCATTTTTAGCAACCAGTATGAGACCGGAAGTCAGTTTATCCAGGCGGTGCACAATTCCGGGACGAGCTGCGTCAATTTGGGAAAGGCTGCCAAATCGGTGCAGGAGCGCGTTGACCAGCGTTCCCGAGCGCACCCCGGCTCCGCTATGGACCACCATGCCCGCCGGCTTATCCACGACAATCAGGTAATCATCTTCGTAAACAATTTGCAAAGGGATGGCTTCGGCAGACAGGGTCAAGTCCGGTCTAGGCGGAACACGGATAGAAACCACGTCGGCTGGCCGTAGGCGATAGCCGGCCTTCACGGTTTTCTGATTAACGACAATGTAGCCTTCTCGTATGAGCCGCTGGACTTGGGACCGGCTAAGCTCCGGCAGTTCCTTTACCAAAAACGCGTCCAGGCGCTGAGCCGCCTGGCCGGCGGCGACCGTAATTATCCGGTGGCTGGTTCGCTCAGGGATCACGTCTGGGCCGCTCATCATTAGCACACTCTAGGAAGGGACCGCCGCGGGCGACCGCCGAAAACGAGAACGAACGATCAAGCCGATAATGGCCGCCGGAAAGATTAGCCATGAGATGAACTGAGAGGTAGAGAGCAGCCCGCCAAACACCGTGCCGCGATCGTCGGCGCGAAAATACTCGATTGAAAAACGGGTGATGGCGTACAAGAGGAGGTAAATCAGAACGACCTGACCGTCGAAGGTCTTTCGTCTTCGCATCCATAGCAATATGGAAAAAATCAGCGCTTCCGCCGCCGCCTCATAAAGCTGCGTGGGATGCAAGGCGCGTCCCAGCGGAACACCGGTTTGCTCGTGGGCCAGCGCGCTGGTGAAGACGACCGCCCAGGGCGCGCCGGTCTCCTGACCGAAGCAGCAGCCGGCCATGAAACAGCCCACCCTTCCAATGGCATGCCCCAAGGTCACGCCCGGAGCAAAGAGGTCTGCGATTTTCCAGACCGGCAAGCGCTTGTAATTAAAATACCATGCGCAGGCCGCTAAGGAGAGCAGCAGGCCGCCGTAATAAACGCCACCCGATTTCAGAGTCGATAGAGAGAAAATGGCCGAGGGATATTTTTTATAAAAATCCCATTCCGTAAGGAGCATCAATAGCTTGGAACCCACCAGCCCGCAAACGGTGATTAATAGGCCGATGTTCCATATTGTATCCTCGGCGACGCCGTCTTGCCTACCGAAACGGCCGGTCAACCAAAGACCGGAAAGGAACGCCAGAGCCAACAACAATCCATAGGTGTTTAGTGCAATGGGACCCAGATCAAGAAGCTTAGGATACATACCCTTCCATGCGAGGCTCGCGCCTCAGACCCACGAGCGGTAACTCAAACGGGAATGAATATATCTGGAAAGCGGCGTACTCGAAGCGCGGCCAATCGCGCTTCGTAGTCGGTCAGCGCGATTACGAGGAAAAATGCGCCACCCCCGAATTACTCCTCCTTTTCTTTGGCCTTCTTAGCGTTCTCGATGATTTTTTGCGCCAAGTGCGTAGGCACTTCGTCGTAGTGAGAATACTCCATGTGATAGGCCGCTCGACCGCCCGTCATGGAAGTCAGCGCCGGAGCATAGTTGAGCATTTCGGACAGCGGCACTTGAGCTTTGATAATTTGCGTGCTGCCTTTAGCGTCGATTCCTTGCACCCGCCCGCGGCGCGAATTTAAATCGCCCATGATGTCGCCGGCGAACTCATCCGGCCCGTATACTTCCACGTGCATGATCGGTTCCAGCAGAACCGGGTCCGCCGCTTCCACCGCTTTCTTGAAGGCCAAAGATCCGGCGATCTTGAACGCCAATTCGGAAGAATCGACATCATGATAGGAACCGTCAAACACCGTCACACGGAAATCTACCGTCGGGTAACCGGCCAAGATGCCGTGCAGCCGGGATTCCTGAATCCCTTTTTCAACGGCCGGTATGTATTGCTTGGGAATTGATCCGCCGAAAATCTCATCTTCGAATTGAAAATCCGCGCCCCGCGGCAGCGGCTCTACTTTTATCCAACAATCGCCATATTGGCCATGCCCGCCCGTCTGCTTCTTGTGACGCCCCTGCGCTTCGGCCCGCTTACGGATGGTTTCACGGTAGGGAATGCGCGGGAGCTTAAGCGTGACTTCCACGCCATACCGCCGCTTCATCTTGGCGACCGTCATTTCTACGTGCATCTGGCCCATGCCGGAGAGAATCAGTTCTTTAGTTTCCGGCTCGCGCACATATTTGATCCCGGCATCTTCTTCCACAATTCGAGCCAACGCATGGCTGATCTTATCCTCGTCGCCGCGTGATTTTGGCTCAATGGCAAAGCTGATGGCCGGCTCAGGATGAGTGACCGGCTCATAAACGATCGGCGCGCTCGGGTCACAGAGCACATCGCCGGTAGTGGTTTCGCGCAATTTGGTTACGGCCCCAATATCACCGGCGCGCAGCTCGGTCACCGGATTTGGCGTCTTGCCTTGCATGACGTTGACGGAACCTAATTTCTCGTTCTTTTCCTTCATGAGATTATGGATGGTCGAGTCGGATTTGATAACGCCGGAGTAGACACGGAATAAGCTGATGCGGCCGGCAAATGGATCTGCGATAGTCTTAAAAACAAAAGCCGAATACGGCTCAGCGCTTACGCCTTTTCGTTCGGCGGCCTCTTTGGTTTTGGGGTTAATCCCACGCGCCGGCCGATAATTGGGTGACGGCAGCAATTCTATGATGGCATTCATGAGCGGGATGGTGCCTATAAGGTGCGAAGCGGCGGAACAAAAAACCGGATGGATCGTTCGTTGGCGAACGCCGCTAATGAGACCGCGCATCATTTCGTCCTGGCTGAGCGTGCCGCCGGCGAAGAACTTTTCCATGAGCTCGTCGCTGCTTTCGGCGACCAACTCCACCAG
Organism: Acidobacteriota bacterium; assembly: GCA_016179055.1. Classification (GTDB taxonomy): domain Bacteria; phylum Acidobacteriota; class UBA6911; order JACOSC01; family JACOSC01; genus JACOSC01. The sequence goes on along the minus strand of JACOSC010000128.1, from coordinate 5,841 downwards.
CTTCTCTCGGGCGGCCGCCGTCTCCGCTTCCATACCGGCCGGCAAAGGGGCTTCTTGGAATTTTCCGGAATTGTCCTTGTCGAACAGATAGGCCTTACTGGAAATTAAATCGATGACGCCTTTGAAATCCTTCTCGGCGCCGATCGGGAGCTGCACAGGGACGACCGTACGGCCAAAGGCTTCCTGCACGAAGGTCAGGGCGCGTTCAAAGCCGGCATTATCACGGTCCAATTTGCTCAGCACTAGGAGGACAGGAAGCTGAAAATCTTGGGCGCAGTCCCAGAGTTTCTGAGTCTGGACTTCGACGCCGGAAACGGCATTGACGAGTAAAACGCCTGCGTCCACTGCGCGTAAACAAGCCTTAGTGTCATGTACGAAGTCGGGGTAACCTGGCGTGTCTACGATGTTGACCTTGAACTTGTTCCACTCGCAAAAAGCCAAGGCGCAGTTGATGGAGACCTTGCGCGCGATCTCCTCTTCATCATAATCGGTAATCGTCGTTCCCTCATCCACGCGTCCCAGTCGATTGATCGCCGCGGCGGCAAAGAGCATGGCGGAAGTAAGCGTAGTTTTTCCGGAAGCGCCATGACCTATGATGGCAATATTGCGTATATTTTCGGTATCATAAACTTTCATTAGGATCTCCTTTCAATCATCTCGAAATTTCAATCCCCGTGTGGGGAAAAATAGTAGCATAAAAAGAACAAAGCACGCAATATGACGTATCGACTCACTGACAGTCGATCATAAGAAATACGCGTATTTAAATTCCGGCCCTCATGCGGGATCGGTTCCGTCTAAATTATTAATTACGAATTCAGGTGCGTGGCCACTGAGCGATCGGGAATTTCGCAGCCACAAACGCACGACGATATCTCCCCGCGCAATGACCAAGAGGTTTCGCGGCGGTGTTCCGGCCCGACAGTACAGTAGACGGTACTGGATTGGTTAGGAGGCATTGCTTTTCGCTTGAGCCAAGCAACTATATATTTGAGCTTATTGGTGTCGAGCCCTAGGCAAGCGGGAAAAGCCAGTGTAAATGGACTAATCCTACGTAAAACGAAGGTCAGGCTATACGGCTAGGCAAACCGAATTCTTGGAAAGTCCTTTGGCCTGGTACATGGCGATATCCGCTTTCTGTATAAGTCCATCGGCCGTTATGGCGTGTTCGCTGCAAGTGGCAACACCAATGCTAATGGTAAGCGTAATGTTCAGGTTCTGCTTGACGCCAAACCGATAACAGGCCACGCGGCTTCTGATGCGCTCGGCAACATCCATGGCCATGTCGGTGGTAACTTCAGGAAGCACGATGACAAACTCATCGCCACCGTAGCGGGCGACGACATCCGTGTCACGGACTGTGCCTTTCAGCACGCGTCCAATCTCGACCAGGGTTTCGCTCCCCACCAGGTGTCCGTATACATCGTTGACCGCTTTGAAGTGGTCGATATCAAGAAAGAGCAGCGACACTTTCTTCTTGTAGCGCAGTGATCGCTTGACTTCTGAAACGAGGAATTGTTTTAGGTAGCGCGAGTTATATAGTTTAGTCAAATCATCCGTGTAGCAAAGTCGTTCAACGTTTTGGAACAATATGGCATTGTCAATAATAACGGCGAGTGGGTGCATAAGACTGGTAAGAAACTTTCTGTCGGCGTCACCAAAGCCCCTACTGCCGGCCTTGTTAATTACTTCTAGGACACCGATTCGCTTGGCGCTCTTTATCAAAGGAAAATATAGGACCGATTTCGTCTTTATTTTGCGATGGGGAGTTTCCCCCTTCTTCCCGCTAAAGGAATTATCAATGATGGGCGTCCCTTGATTCATGACCTCATCCAGTAGAGCGCTGGTAATCGTAAAGTCCAGCCCTTTCTGCACGTCACCCGGTCGGGGAGAAAATGCTCGGCTGAATCGTCCCTCAGATTCGGAGAATAGGTAAAAGAAACAGAATTCCGCGTTTAATCGTCTTGCCATCCCTTGGCAAAACTCTCCGAATATCACGGCAAACTCTTCATAATTGGTTGAGACCTCTACCAATTTTATGAGGAGAGGTGCGAGTTCGCCGAGCGGGTCCGGTTGCCCCGTTAAATCCGGCGAGCCCTTAGGCGGGGCGTGGTTCGAAGCGGATTTCGAACGGCACAGCTCCGTCAGTGTCTGGCACGACAGCGGCTCCGGCAAGTGCATGCCAAAGCCCAGTGCAACGGACCGGTCCGTCATGTGCGGGCTTGAGTCCTTTGAGTAGGTTGCCAGAAAGGCCGCCGGAAAAATCTTCCGCAACTGATCAGATCGAAATTTGGGCGTCTCAGACAGTTGATATACAACCAGCCCAACGTCATGTTGGGCCGGCGGCTTGCGTGCGTAAGCTTGTTCAACTATATAGCAGATTTCCATGCCCCCGTCCGTTTCCGGCATTCCGGCGGTATCCCATGGTGGGATATTCTGCTGATAAATTATGACAATTCTTTCAGCCTTTCTAACCATGCAACCTCTACCTTCGGCTGAGTGACGTCCGATCCTTAGAAGCGACGGACGGACCGCCGCGGGAGTTTTAGTCTTTCGCTCGCGGTACTGCGCTCCCCTGCTTACAGCGCGAGGGCCGTCCCGCGGCCACCCAACTACTTGACCTCGACGGTCTCATATAGGCTCTTATTCAGCCCGCTCAGATCCCGCCCAACGACGGCAAGCGTGTGTTTGCCGGTTGACTCATAGGGGCGAGTAAAGTGCTTAAAGGAGCCGTCTCCCTTGACCTCAACGACCTCGTCATTGATATAAACCATAACCCCGGGATCCGTCTTGCCCACCACCTGAAAATAATGACCAAAGGGAATGATCTTATTAACTTTGAGGTGAATATCGTGCGGGGACGCATCTTCGTGATGCTTAGGGATAATATTGAAGCTGAAGACGTCCCCCGGCGGGCTTTCCAGGCCTTTGTTGTTGATCGAATCGACGCGCCAAAAATACGGGCCATAGTCCGGCATGGTCATCTCATAGAAATTGCCGGAGAAAACTTTTTGCAGCAAGAGGGGACGGAACATCGACGTAGTGGACACTCGCAAGCGGTAACTACGGATAGCCGGTACCGGATCCCACCCCATTTTAATTTTGAGATGCTTTGGATCCGACGAGACAAAGAGGCCCATATTCTTCGGAGTGCTTAAGCGCGGCGGCAAGGGCAACGCTGATTTCTCCCTGGGCTGGTTGGTGGCATCCACTTTGACCTCCTCAGCCCCGGAGAGGTGCACGGCGGGGACCGATGCCGTGCTGGGGAAGACATCGGCGCTGCCTTTGTAGACAAAGAACTGCGATTCGTTCATGCGGCGGTCATATTTGGCTTCCCCAACCGTGAATTCCTCGAACATGGCCGAGGCATTGGGGGTTTGAACGCCAGAAGTAGACTGAGCCGCATTCTTCTTGGAGGTAGCCACGCCAACTCCCCCTGTGGTCACCTCAACCATAACCTCGCGTCGGTTATTGGCATGATTTACCAGACTCTTCTGGATGGAGATCAGGGATTCGGGGTTGACTACATAACTTGATTGGTCGAAGAAAATAAGTCGTGCGGTCGATCCGCTCTCGGTGCGCAGTAGGTCGCCCTCCTCGAGTTGGCTGACTTCCCGGGCCGCGATCCATTTAAGCTGGTTAACTTTCTTAACGTTGACGTCGCCAACAATTTCAACTACCCGCGCCACTTTTTTTTCGATGCCGGTATTCGTGACGGCCTGTTGCACCGTCGCCAGGTTATCTTTTTCCTGCTGATAATATAAGTAAATGAGAAAGGCGGCGAGCCCGAGCGCCACGACGCCCAGCCAAAACCACACGGTACGAGAAGATATGAATATCCAGTCGATTCGGTCAGAAATATGACTTTTGCGCATAGCCCGGGTCGCTTTCGAAACAACTCCTTTACCGATATCCTAGCCGCGCCAGTAAACGCGCACTTCTTAACTGTTTACTCTAACATAAAAAACGCGCGGCGGCAAACACCAGTATACTTCGGTTACCAAAATGTTATACATATTATTAAACATGGTTAACTAAAGAAGAGGAGGGCGAGTGGATGAATACGCAACTTCTCAAAAAATGCGGAGTGCCGAGCGCGGAGTCAAGAACCCTCTCCGACACACTCTGCGCCGCGGACAACTAACAACTGCGCCTGACGCCGGGAGGTACCCTTCATTCGTCGTTGGGCGCGCTGCAACGGTGTGCCGTTCTGCAATCGAAATTGGGACGAGTGTTTCACCGGCCAATCTATTAGCGACAAGGCTATTCTCGCCTTGGCTACAGATCTGCCCGGGCCGCTGGATGGGAGCCGTGTAAAATCGGCAAAGTGGAAGAAACAGAGGGATTATCCTGTTCAGCAAAAAAAGCTGCAATCAAGGATAATCCCCAAAGCCAACAAAACAAGGGTGGGAGCTGGGCCGGCTCCCGCGATGACGAACTAAGCCATTAAGGTGTGACGGCGATACCGCTGGGCGCTTGTCCCACCTCAACAATTCCCAGCAATTCCAAAGTATCACGTTGATATATTCGTACGTCAGTTCCCGGTCTGGTCAGGCTGCCGAACATGCCTACAATGAGGTAGAAATCATCCGAAGTGACCAGTACGTTGAAAGGTCCGGAAGTCGCGGGTGGAATAGTGAAACTTGAAACTGCACCCGTGGCGGTATCGATAGTGATTACGCGATCTTTCTGAAAAGTCAGATTCCCAAATCCGCCGGCATAGGCCAGGCTGCAATCGGAGTTAAAGGCGATACCTACGGTCCCGACCGGGACCTGGATTCCCCCGCCTTGAACAACGCCATCCGCGCCAATTTTAAGAATCCGGTTAGTGCCGATGGGATTGCGGTTATTGACGGAAAAATAGCCATAAGTTTGGTCGGAGCAGAAGGCGCCGCCGGTGGGGCTGGCCCCGACATCAATGGTGCCGAGGATAGTATCATCGGCTATGTTGATTCTAACTATCTTTGTACCCTGGGGGTTCACTCCGTGGCCATATATGGTTATCCACATCTCTGCCTCGTTGGGGTGTGCAAACACACCGAAGGGTCCCGGATTGGCCATCCCTGTAGGCGCCGACATGTCGATACGGGTGGCCTGCTGCGTGGCCGTGTCAAATTTGACGACCCACTTACCCGGCGTTCCGAGTGGGCTACCCAGGCATGCGATGTAGGCAAAGGCATCATCCTTGGTAAGGGCAACCGCGGCCGGGCCATTGGAGCCAGGCCCTTCCTGTCCGCAAATGTCTTGGATGATCGCGATTTGCACCGGCGCCGTGGGGTCGGTGATATCGGCTATGACCAGACCATTAGCTACAACGGTTGGAGTTCCATACAAGGTGCCATAGGCGATCAAACCGTCCGAAGTAAGTGCTACCCCGCCGATCGGCTGCGGAACCGAGAGCCGGCCCACGAGAACCTGCGCATTTACATCAATGACGCTCAAAAAGATGCCTTCGGTAGAGCTACCGCCGGTCACCGCATAGTACTGTTGCTGGCCAAAAATAGCCGAGCCAAGAACCAGCAAGAAGCAAGCGCAAAGCGCGAGACGCGATACGTTCATTTTCCCAATCCTCCTAAAAAAGTTGGTAAAGTAAAAGTTTGACAGAGAAGCTGTCTGCATCATTCTATCATGAATAGCAGGTTTTGCAAGAAAAATAAAGTCCGCTGTCGTAACTCTATGATAATGTCCTCTATGAAACTTATTAGTACCTTTATTGTTAAATCTGTGTTTTTTCTGGCAAGATGTTGTGAATCATGCTGAGAGTTCCGATGCCAGTTGTGGCGTAAGTACAAGGTGTTTGACGGTCAGTCCAGCTTGCACGATCTTGCGTCCCAGTTTGGT
>JACOSC010000014.1 GCA_016179055.1 Acidobacteriota bacterium | reverse complement strand
GGCGGCCCAGAGGCGCCGTGTATGCTCGTCGCGACGCAAGCCCAGAGATCGGAACTTCTCCCGAATCGCCGCTTCGAAACCCATACCATAATTATAATAGGTTCCAGACTAAGTTGCTACACTTATTTTGTTGCAGACCCTTAGTGCCTTTGTGTTTCCGCCTTGGCGGGATGGTAAGATTTATTCTGAAGGCTGTCCCGCATTCAGATGCTCGGAAAAACCCCATCTCTTGTCCATTCCTACCTATATTTTTGACGCACCCCCCCTTGGCAAATCGTTGGAAGTAACGCGCCGATAGTGGCATAATAAGGCAGGGAAGATTTAACGATGAACGTATCAAAGCTGGAAGAAATTGAGAACGCACTGAACGACTTAAGTCGGGAAGAGCAATTGTTGCTGATCGAGCATATCGCTGAGCGATTGCGACAAAGCGAAGGGAAACAAGCCCAACCGCTTTACGGTGCTTGGCAAGGGAAGTTTCCTGTCGATGTGGACATTGATAAAGATTTAGTGGAGGTTCGCCGAGATTGGATGAAGAAGTTCGAGAAACTGGCCCCTTAAATCATTTAGACGAACTGAAGTGACCTGAAATGGAAGATCTATTACAATGATGCATGAAACCTCGTACCAAACTTGGTGGGTATTGCATTTGCGCGTCGCGCGCGGAGAGCGTCTGAACCCGGAAGAACAAGCGGCGTATGAAGCGGGATTAAAGTTACAACACCAAGAAGAAGTCTTTAACCGAGACATAGCCGCGCTGCGCCAGGCGCGGACAGCCTTGGCGGCATTAGAAGCAGAACACACACAATTGCACGTAAAGCACGATACGTTGGCCGCGGAGATTGTAAGACTCGAAGCGGCCTTGGGCGAGCGAACGCGACAGCTCTTGGGCGTGGAGAACTGAAGGTTGTGGCCCATCCCAAGCACGCGCAGGTTCGGCAGCGCTATAACTATCGCTGCGGTTACTGTGGCGTCTCCGAAGTCGATACCGGTGGCGAGTTGACGATCGACCACTTCCAACCCGTCTCCGCCGGTGGGGATGATCGTGACGACAATCTAGTCTATGCCTGCATCCGGTGCAACCAATACAAAAGCAATTTCTTTCCCAGCCCTAACGACCTGGCGCACGGTTGGCAAGTGCTCCACCCGCGGCGAGATGAGATTTCCGCGTATGTGCGAGAGGATCAGCAGACGGGGGCGCTGATATCGTTAACCGAGTCAGGACGTTTTCATATGGCTTTACTGCAATTGAACCGCCCTGCATTAGTGGAACATAGGGTATCACAACGACTGGCAGCGCTGACCGCTGCGAAACAACGATTGCTGGAAACGGAAAATGCTCAGCTACGCGCAACCAGCGCGGCGCAAGAGACCTACATTGCTCGCCTGCGGCAACTCCTCGGCTTTTAGCATAATACAATCCTTACGATCGAACTTCAGGAATTTTTGGGCGGCACTCCGCCTAACAAATACCTGGCAAATGCCCGCTCACCTGTTTTATACTTCAGACGGAGTGGCGCCGATGATGCAGAAATCCGATGCCCCGGACTTCCTGAAAGAGCTGGAGACTCGCTATAAGTGGAAAGTCCTGCGACTGGCCGAGCGGTATGGCGCCGGCAATGACGCCGAGGACGTGTGGCAGGGCGTTTGTCTGCGGATTAAAGAGTTGCGTGTGGACAAGGCACTCGGTTCTTTTATTCATATGACGGCCTCACATCTGTGCCTGGACATCAAACGAAAGGCGCATCGGCAGGACATTTCTCTGGAAGATATGCCGGCGGAGCCGTTGCATCCTCATCAGAAAAACCCGGAAGAGCAGTTACTCGCACAGGAGCAGCTTCAGCTTGTGGAGCAGGCGCTGAAGGCCTTGCTGCCGGCTGAAAGGGAAATTGTAGAGCTGATCGACTTCCACGGCCTCAAACCGCAAGAAGTCAGCGTAATTCTAAACAAGCCGCCTAACACCATTCATGTTTTCTATTACCGAGCCAAGAAGAAGATGCGGGCTTTTATAGAAGCCACAGGGTGGCGAAAGGATTAGGTTGCGCGGTGATTTTTCTGAAAATTATAGTACAGAAATGTCGCCCAGCTTCGTCTTATATAAGGCGAGCGGGCATAAACTATGATTTTATGGGTCCCACCCTTACAGAACCGGGAGCGGTAGCGACCGGGTGGGGAACCCTTCCACAACGGGTCAACCCGGACGCTAACGCTACCGGTTCTTTTACTTTGTGACCGTTCAAAGTATATTTGAAGGAGCGTTCTCATCATGAGATGCCATGATCCAGGGATGGAAGAGAAGGTCGCTTGTTTTAACCTCTTGAGCGATGAAGAAAAGTCTCTCGTCGAGTTCCATATACGGCAATGCCCGGCGTGCGCCCGGGATCGGGGTCTTGATAAGGAAATCGGCGATACTTTGCGGAACCGGCGGCATCTCGCTCCGGCCGACATTATAGATTACGCCCTGCAAAAGAAAAGAATGCATCGGACGAAACGGCTGGGATTAGAAAGCCATTTAAAAGACTGCCCAGAGTGCCGAGCGGAAGTCTGGCTAACGCAAGATACTGAGCAGGACTTTGTCGAGCCGAAACCATCACTCTTTCCGACTCTCAGAACATGGCGTCCATCGCCGGCCTTCTCGGCGGCCATAGCCATACTGTTGCTGCTGCTCTTCCCCTATCTCATACTCAAAATGGTCCGTATGAACCGCGAACTCAAAGAGGCCAGCGCGTTACATCACAGCCAGTCGTTAGAAGCCGCGCGTCTAGTCCAGGAAGCGCGTAAAGCGAGCGATCAGGTAGCCCACCTTGCGGAAAAGCTGCGCGGCATATCCCAACCCCAACCCGCGGCCTTCCTACGAATACGGCCCCAGGATACCCTGCGCTCCAGCCGGAAAAGCGGGGCCTACGGAAACCCCAAGGAGATCCGCTTTCCTGCGAATATAAAATGGGTCACGTTAGTGATCCCTGTAGATCCGGAACCGCCGCGTACCTATACAGTCCAGATCGCCCAAGCGCAGGGCAAGCGCTGGGAATGGCAAGCACAGCCGGTCGTTGAGGATGACCAATCATTCGCAACGATTTCGGTTCAATTATATGAGGAGGCCTTCGAGGCGGGCCTTTATACTTTGGGAATCTACGAACAAAATAAACAGGCCCCTTTAATAGATAATTACCCGATACGGATAATTAAGCCATAGAGGTTTCGTAACTGTTCACGGGGGTCAGGAGTCGGGGATCGGCCGATATTACGTGGATTTCTCTTCCAAAGACTTTCGCAAACCGTTAAGCATCCGACCCACCACCCGATCTCTAAAGCACAATAATTCCTAACACGGACGAGCCGGAACCAAATAGCAACAATATCAAAAGGGGGTTTCGAAATCATGAATTACCCTCATGAATAAACGCCCGAATGAACACTCCAAAATATTATGTCCGTTTCAGAATCTCAGTTAAGCCTAGTTGCGATTTGATTCAATTGACTTCACAAGCACTGGCAGTAATAGGATGAACGAGATGTTTGGGACTGATGATGAAGCGCGGTTGAAGCATCACGAAGGTTGGAATCCCATCGGGATTCTGTCTCAAAGCCCAGGGTGGCGAGGAGCGAGCTACCCTGGGAAAAAGTCGGCGGACATTCGCAACCCCAACAGGGTTGTGTCGGTTCCCGGCGAACCTTGGTCGTGCCGCAACCCCTTGGGGGTTGCAACTATTTCGCATCGCAGCCCCAGGGTTGGCCGCGGGGACGCGGCCAACCCTGGGCTTTGTTCCACAATCCCTTTGGGATTGTTTTTGCGCCCCGCCGCGAAGCGCGACCGAGTAAAGGCAAATATGTATTACCCATTTAATGAGGTATTGAATTAGGCAACCACAGGCCTAACCCGGACGGATTTCAAAATCATGAAATACCCGCATGAATAAAGGCCCGAATGGCACGTCCTGAAAATTTTATTGCCCGTTTCAGCACAATTTCATCTTGTCAGAGACTAACAGTCATCGGCACTCCCGGGTCCTCCGCCTCTGACTCCCGATCCCCGATCCCAGACCCCCGATCCCCGTGAACAGTAATCACAAAATGCGCAAACGCCCCACCTTTCCACGGCCGGGGCTGGACGCTTCGCAGCCCTATGACTATTGAATCAGATTATACTCGGGTACGACCGTTCCCTCCCATTTTGAAACGGTCGAGAACATGTCCAGCTTCTGTCGCAGCTCTGGGTTCTCGACCAGTTTCCCGGCGCCCAAGGCCACGGCTTCCAAGGGATGCTCGGCGCGAATCACGGGAATGCCTAATTCCGTTTGTAAACGGAGGTCCAGGTTCTTGAGCAAGGAACCACCACCCGCAATCGTCACGCCGGCCCGGTAAATGTCGGAGGTAACGTCCGGCGACGTATGCAGCAGGGTATAGCGCACGCCTTCGATGATGGCCTGTAGGCTCTTCTCGATCGATTGCGATACATCGGCGTTGGTAAAGTTAATGGTTTTGGGGGAGCCGTCGGCGGTTGACTTTCCGATAATCTCTACCGATTCCGGGGTCTGAGACATCTGGGCAGAACCTAATTGCCACTTGGCGCTCTCGGCGGCTTGAAAGCTTATCAATGTATGGTAATTGTGCCGCGCGTGGGCGACGATCGATTCAGTTAGTTCCGTGCCCGCAATTTTCAGGCACCAGGAAAAGATCAGCCCATGTTCCGAAACGATGCTAAAATTGGTCGTGCCGCCGCCAATGTCGACAATCATGCGGCTACGCCCATCAGAGATATTGCCGGTGCCGAGCGCGGCCGCCAGACCTTCGTCCACGAGATCGATGTGGTTGGCGCCGGCCCTTTCGGCGGCCTCATAAAGCGCATTGCGCTCCACGTCGGTGGCTGACGTGGGCAGCGCCAACAGTACACGTAGCCGCTTCCCTCGCCGGCCACACGAACGGCGAATAAATCCTTTTAGCATCTTCTCGGCCAGATCAAAATCCGCGATCGTGCCGTCTTGCAAAGGATGGTGAATGGTCACACCATAGGGTTCCCGGCCTAACATCACTTCGGCTTCCCGACCGAGAGCAACTACCTGACCGGTATATTTGTTGGTGGCTATCGACGAGGGTTCCCGCAGAATGATCCCTGCCCCATTTGAGTAAATCAAAGTATTGACTGTTCCCAGGTCGATGGCCAAATCATTGACAAACCAGTTTCGGATCGTTCTCCAAATCATAAACACCTCAATGTGAAGACCGATTGTTTCAATCCGCACCTGTGCCAGGCTACGGCAGGGCTCTCTGGTCTTACGGCGAGAGTCCGCGTGCGTCCTGCTACGGCGATCGCGATGGAGTTGTGATAATAGACGCCATCGCCGCGGAAAAGGCCAAAGCAGGACCCAGGTGTCGCTAGGCGCTTTGCCCGCTGGAGACCATATAATAGCGGATAATAAATCTGGCCAGGATAAGTACGCAGAGGATTGGGAAACTCGGTGTCAAGCTTGTATAAGAGATTTATAAAGCGAAAAAGCCATACGACTTGAAATAATCTTGGGGAACAAAAAAGGTTACATGAGGTCGGCCAATACCGGTCGGGAGTTAAGTTTTCCTCAACGCCCGCCTGGAGTTCGCCGGCTCCCCTCGGATTAGCTGGAGCATGAACATTATCTAGCCGCATCTTACCGGTCACCTCACCACCCACGTACACCACGCAAGCGGCGCGTGCCGCTGGGGTTATTTAACAACCCCTGGAGAAGCAATTCTTAATCCACCACTCCCGATTCGATGGGAGCAGCTCTCCCCCCCTCACCGGCCAAGCATTTTATATTTTATCATATTGGACATAAAGCTGAAAATAGCATTTCTGACGTTCGATCATAAGAAACGTGCGGATGCCAAAAGCCAGCCCACCGTGAGGGGGGCCTTGGAGTTTGGACATTTAGTATTGAGCGGGGTGCCACTTACAATCCGAAGCTCCGAAGGAGCGGACTATAATAGCCAGGGGCAAGCGCAGCGCCGCCCCTGGAAAGATAGCGTCCCCAGCACATAAGCCCTGAAAGGGCGCACTAGTGAAGATCGATTGTCATGCCGTCATCGTTGTCTTCCATTCGTATTCATCGAGCAGAAGGGTAGCGCGCCCTTTCAGGGCGCATAGCTTCGGCCATGTTACGTACCAGGGGCGGCGCTGCGCTTGCCCCTGGCTATTACAGCTCGCTCCTTTGGAGCTAAGCGAACAAGCTTCAGGCTATGGCGGGGCTCTCGATCGCAGTGACGGGACGAAAGGATCGCCCGAGGCCGCGGCCATTGTCCAAACTCCAGCGCCCCCGTGTGGGGCCGGCTTCGCTACGTTCTGATAGGCTTATGATCGAATCTCAATAGCTTTTCTTCGCGGCTTTGCCATTCAGACACTGCGGGGACAGAAGGGGGCTGTCCATTTACGCCGACTCCCGCTCAAACGTTTCGAGGAGTTCCTTCTGACGCTTATTCAACTTCGTCGGAATAATGACTTGAACTCTCACATAGAGATCGCCAAGACCGCCTTCACTAATCCGAGGGGCTCCTTGGCCGCGCAGCCGTATGAGGGTGCCTGGTTGTGTTCCCGGTTGCACTTTGACCTTGATCTCACTTTGGATAGTGGGTACCGTGAGGACACCTCCCAGGATTGCTTTGGTGAAGGGGATGCTGAGATTTACATATAGATCGCCGCCCTGGCGAGTAAAGCGCTCGTCGGGGCGGAGCTTTACCACCAAGTCGGCATCGCCCACTCTAAGCCGGGCGCCCTCCTCCACTCCCGCCGGGATGCGCACCCTTTTTCTCTGGCCATTGATCGATATTTCAGCCTCAGTGCCTCGCAGCGCCTGCAAAAGATCAATCGTGATACCGTAAGTGGGTCGAGTTTCTCGACGAGCAAAGGGCGAGGAGCCGCCAAAGAATTGTTCAAAAATACTAAACGGATCGGAGAAACCGCCGAACTCAAAATCTTCAGCACCCTGCTTGGGTCGATGGGTGCGATAGGTATAGGTTTCTCCATAGGGGCCTTGGCGCGTCGGCCGTGCGCCTGGTTCAAACGCCGCGCGGCCAAACTGATCATACGCGGCTCGCTTTTCCGAGTCTGAGAGAATTTCGTAGGCCTGATTTATTTCGCGGAATCGCTCACCGGCTTCCGACGATTTGTTGCGATCGGGGTGCCATTTCAACGCCAGCTTCCGATAGGCGCGCTTCAACTCCTCCGCGCCGGCTTTGCGATCCACGCCCAATGTCTGATAATAATCTCGTTTGTTAGTCATTTCATTCTGCCCTAGGTTATCAGGAAAATACCTTAGCAACTGGCTTCACGACTGTCAAGGGAAGGACCGCGAAGAATGACACCTTTGATCTGTGGGGTACAGTGCTCAAACAAAGGACCCTGCGGAATGGTGGCGAAAAATAAAATAGCTCTTTGGCGTTCGTTCTAGACGTGCCGTAGGCTGTGGCTCTAAGGTCGTTCCACGCCAACGGTCTAATCGGTCATGGCGAGATCTAGCAACGTATCCAAGAGCTTGGAGAAGGAAATATTGGCTTGCCGAGCCGCTTGCGGGACCAGGCTAGTCTGAGTCATGCCTGGTATGGTATTGATCTCCAGGAAATACGGCTTACCTCGCCGATCGACCATAAAATCCGAACGGGTGATGCCGCGGCAGCCTAAAAGCAAATGCACGCCTACGGCTTGGCGTTGGATGGTTTTGGTAAGTGAGCCTGCGATCGGGGCGGGACAAATCTCATTAGAACCCCCAATTTCGTATTTGGCTTTATAATCAAAAAAGTGGGACACCTTCGGTTGAATTTCAATTAGCGGTAAGGCCATCGGGGCATCGTTGCCTAAGACGGCCGCAGTAATCTCCCGGCCCGATATGTAGCGCTCAACCAAAACCGCTGGGCCGAACGAAAGCGCCGCCGCGATGGCGACATCCAATTCGCTATCGTTTTGAACGATGCTAACGCCCACCGAGGAACCCAACCGGAGCGGCTTGACCACGCACGGAAAACCCAAACGCCGTTTGACGATGCGGACCGCAAGGCGGCGCTGGGCCGCCGTGATCAACAAGTGTTCAGGCACACGTATACCGGCCTGCTCGACCATTTGCAAGGTGCGAAACTTATCCATCGCCAGCGCAGAAGCCAGCACGCCGGAGCAGGTGTAGCGAATGCCTAACATCTCCATCATACCTTGTATAGTGCCGTCTTCTCCGAAAGGACCATGTAAGGCGAGGAACGCCACGTCGAGCCGGCGACGGCGCACAGCAGGCAAGTTGCACAGATGATTATCTACAAAAGGAATTAAATTCGCCGAAGCTTGCTTGACATCGCCGATCAGCTTGGGGCTTTGCGCCATCAAGCTCCTAACCGCGGGACTTGAGGTGGTCCAACGACCATCTTGCAGAATCTCAATCGGAACGACTCTATACTTGCCCGCATCCAAGTGACTGGCGATTTGCGTAGCCGTGCTGACAGAAATATCCCGTTCCGCGGAGCGACCGCCGAAAATGAGCGCCAAATTAAGTTTGCTTTTTGCCATAGCAAGGCTTCAGCGTTGTTTTACGCTGATTAGCTGAGAACGCACAGTCATCGCTAAGTTACCCTCCGTGGTGATGATCGTCCGTGCAAAAATTTTTTTGCACGGATCCGCGCGAACAAGCAGAGCCGGACAAAAATGGATCCTTTGTTAGAGAAACCTCCTTGTCGTGCAAAATTCAGGTGCTAACCGGTTACCTTATAGGCCAAACACCTTCAGTACCTCATCGCCATAGTGATCATCGCCGTCGTGGTTGATCACCTTCACGGCGCTCTGGTTGCGTGTCATGGTTTACTTCTCAGCGAACAATGAGCATCGCCGCTAAGGGAACAGTGACGATACGCGGATCGGAGACCGCCGGTGCGTCGCCTCGGGTGATCAAGAGGCCGAACGGCGCATTGTGGACAGCCTTCTCCAGAAAGGCTCGCAGACCGAAGGTGTCGCGCAGGGGATCGATGACTCGGCGGTACTTGACCTCCACGGGAATACGCTTCTCGCCGATGGTGAGCACGAAGTCCACCTCCGGATCATTCCCTCGTTCCGGCAGATGCGCCACCGAAAGTCCGGTGAGCGAGGCAAAGAAATATCCTACCGTGCTTTCGGCAATATGTCCGGCGAGATCACTGAGATGCAGCGCGCAGTCCAGCGCGGTGGGATCGAGTGGAACGATCTCCTGCAACCAAGCCGCGCGAATCGCATGGTCGCACAAGCAAAGCTTGCTGTAACCGCGCCGTTTCTTAAGCCGGATCTCCAGCGGCTCGATGGCGCGCAAGAGCAGGCTGCTGTCGAGGAAATCCAGATAGTGGCGAATGCGCTGGGGACCGATGTTGGCGTTCAGGCTACGCTGCGCCTCTCGTGCCAGGAGGGCGGGGTTAGGACTTTGCCCGAGGTAGCGACAGCTCATTCGAAAGACGGCTTCGAGCAATTGGCGATCACGCTTTCGGCCACGTTCACCCACGCGCAGATCGTGCTCGATCACGCGGCGCACGACGGTCTCATTCAATTGAGCAGCGATGTCTTCCCATGAGATACCTGCATTAGCCTGTGCCAGCGGATAGGCGCCGCGCTCGGAAAACGCCGCAAACGCCAGTCTCAATGCTCCCGATTGACGTTCGGCATAGACCGTAAGCTCGCGCCAGAATTCCGGTCGCAGCCAGTCTGGCCAACCGTTCTCTTGTTGCAACGGATTGAGACGGCCGAGGCTGCGCAGTGCCGCAATTTCGTTCAAACGCAGCGGGCCGACTTCGAGTGAATGAATGCGGCCGGCTAGACTGTCCCGCCCCATTTCGATCCGCAGAGCCGAACTGCCGGTGACCATCACTCGCACGGTGGAGTGGTCAACCAGCGACTTCAGTTGCACGTCCCAAGCTTCCAGGTTCTGCACTTCATCGAAGAACAGGAAGACTGGTTCCTGCCGATGCGCACTCTCATTGAGTGTAGCGCGGAGTATGGTTTTCTCGAACCAGTCCACGATACGCAGAATGGGCTCTTCAAACTTTGCGTGGGCCAACGATGGCAGGTCATCGAATTGAACTCGCAATATCCGCTGGGGCGATACGCCTTGCTCCAGCAGCGACTTGATCAGCTGTAGCTGTAAGGTCGTCTTGCCGATCTGGCGCGGCCCACGGATGACCATGATCGGTGCGATAGGATGATCGAGGCGCTCTCGTAGCTTGTTGTAGGGCCAGCGACGAAAAACCGGGATGACAGGCAGCGGTTGGTTCCGCCACCAGGGATTCTGGCGATCGAGATCACGGACCAACTCGGCCGGCAGACTCAATTCGGAAAAGAGAAGGTCAGTCATCATTCACCGCCGTTGTACTACTGTAAAGCCATGGTTGGCCAAGATAGCCGATGCCTCTTTTCCAGAAAGGCCACGCCGTTTACTCAAGTGGCACCTCACTTTGGATAACGATACCCTTGTCAGGAAATCGCGGCTTTATCTCCACGGGAGATGCCGTTTCGAAAAAAAGTTTAACGCTTCGCAAAGATTATCCCGGGCCTGTTTCACGCGGCCCCCTGAGCTTGCGACATCTAACTTCGGACACCGTGCTACCTATCCATCACCCGCGCGTTCAATGATTGGCTGGATGTTTCTTTGCGGACCTCCCATCTCAGCAAATCCATTCCCGATAAAAGATTAACACGGACTTCGCCATTTCCCAATCAATCTCTTTCCCATCTGGGGAAACACATCGAAAATTGCCGTTGTCGAGCCCCAGCGGAGCGGCCGGTTTATTGAAAACTTGTGTGCTACTTTGGCGGCCATTATTTAAGACAAGCGGCAGGATGCCGCTTCCACCTTTTTCAAGGAGACTTTCTTATGATCGAATTTCAGGTTCCCATGGGCTCATCTTGAATAAAAGAGAAATCTTGGTATAATGTGCAATCACGTTGGTCTATTTCCATAAACTGTTCTTGGAATATAGAACCGGCGCCAGAGCGTGGGCTATACGCTCGGTTTCGTGCGCATAGACCAAGAAGATCATTGCCGGGGTAGCTCAGTAGGTAGAGCAGAGGACTGAAAATCCTTGTGTGGGCGGTTCGATTCCGTCCCCCGGCATTTTCATTAATCCGCATTTTGATCCAGACTCACGACACCAAGCCTTTGTTGATCGGCCGGCGATATGAAGAAGAAGCGCACCAAAACCAGCGCCTTTGGTGCTCCAGGAAGAATTAGCCATGATTCTTCCAGATTCTACAAGAGCCGGCTCTATGCCAGCCAGTCCGTTGCGCCGGCGTTGCCCTACGCGGAGAATCCCATCGATCCCACACAGCTTGATAAGATTTATTGCAAGAGCAGCGCTTGCATGGATGATCTCCCCGACTCCAGCGTTCATCTCATGGTTACCTCTCCGCCTTACAATGCCAACAAAGAGTATGATGAAGAGCTTTCACTGGATGAGTATCGTGACCTTTTACGTACTGTATTTAAGGAAACCTACCGGAAGCTGGTGACCGGTGGCCGCGCCTGCATCAATATTGCGAACCTCGGCCGCAAGCCGTACGTTCCCCTGCATAGTTACATCATCAAGGACATGGTCGATCTCGGCTATCTGATGCGCGGTGAGATTATATGGAACAAGGCGGCCCGTGCGGGCTCTTCCACGGCTTGGGGAAGCTGGCGCTCGGCCTCCAACCCCACCTTGCGCGATGTGCACGAGTACATTCTGATATTTTCTAAACAGGAATTCAACCGTAAGCGGTCGTCCGGACGAAACACTATTTCAAGAGACGAGTTTCTTGAATTCACCAAGAGCGTTTGGACGTTTACTCCCGAGTCGGCTAAGAAAATCGGCCACCCGGCCCCTTTTCCCTTGGAACTGCCCTATCGTTTGATACAACTGTATACGTTCAAAGAGGACGTCGTGCTCGACCCATTTTGCGGTAGCGGATCAGCTTGTCTGGCCGCCATTAAAACCGGCCGTCATTACGTCGGCTATGACATAAAACAAGAATATGTCCAACTGGCGGAAAAGCGAATTAAAAAATTCATCCTTTCCGCGCAACCTTCGTTGTTTGGCGCGACGGGCGCCAGTTTCCTCGCCGCGCCGCGTATCGTCGCGCCCAACGGGACATTAACGCTGCGGCCATCTCTGGAGAGTTTGGCCGCCGTGTCCGAAACCGCGCTGTACGATTCGCTGGAGATCGCCATGCAGAAGGAAATGGACGCCTATATTGGTTATCCCAAGGAGGCGCAGACGGGCTTTACGGTTTATCGAATTGCACCGCACTGGATCGAGCGCCACGCGTACCATGAGCACGTGTTATGGGCCTACTGCGAGGAAATGAAGCGCGAATATTGTTTTCTCCTTGCGAAAATTTCCGGCATCGCTCTCATTGATGCACCGTAACGAAAGGTGGGACAGGCATCTTGCCTGTCCGCAGGGGCGGGACGCCTGTGCCACCTTTCCAATAACATTTTTCATGAAAGATATAGTGTGCACGCGCGTCCCCGCCGAGGCGTACTCAGACCCGTTGTCGGCTCTCCGGTTTTTTCAGTATCCTGTAAGATTTTTGGTGCTAAAGACGAGGGGTTCGTGGCGTGAAGTGTAGATATTGGTCCTTACTTCTATCCCGTGGCTGCGGTTCAATCGTCCCGACAGCGTCGGGACGAAAGGGATTTCCGCCGCCGGACTTACCGTGCCTTGAAAGGCACGGCTAAAATCATTAGGCCGCTACGCGGCCGGTTTATCCAGCGTTCGGTTAGCTCCAATGTTTAGGTAAGGACCCGCCCTAACCGGGACGAGCAGCACCAGCCAGGTAAAATTTAAAAAGTTGAAGGCGAGGGAAAATCGTCAATCGCCTGCATGAATAAAGGGCGAAATCAGACCTCCAAAAATATATTTTGCCCGTTTCAACACAATTTCATCTTGTCGGATATTAATGGAACGTGAATTTCAATCGGCCGCTATAGAGCCGCGGATAACCAAAGTGCGTCCCACTGAACGGGTTTCCGAAATTGTACGCAAAAAGCCGGTTGGTTAGGTTCTGTATGTCGAATTGCAGGCCTATGGACAGCCGATCTTGACGCAACAATTCCGTGCCGGTAGACAGATTCAAAATTGTCCGCGGCCTCATCCGCAACGACGCTAGTCGGATCACATCGGTCAACTGCAAGCCTTGGCGACGTAGGTCTCGTATACGATCCGGTATCTCCTTCTCATCGAACTCGAGTGGCGTTCCGCTCTCGTGGTGTCCGGAGAAGGTGGCCCAAGCGCCACTACGGCGATGACGATAGGTCACACCCAGCGACCCGCTATTGCGCTGGTCATGATCGGGAATAAACTTCACGCCCGGCCCAAAACGTAGCAAGTCGGTGGTTAGGAAGAGGCCCCCATTAATAGGTCCAATCTGGTAAATGTTTTGATTGACATAGCTGAAGTACCCCGAGAAACCATGACGCTCTGGAACATCCAGCCGAATATCTAACCCATGCGCAGCCCCTCGTGCTACGCTGTTGGGAAAGACGATCGTCGTGGCGAAGAAGACATTCGGATCATCAAAGTTGCGAAAACGGCGCCAGAATAGATTCCCATCGAGCTTAAACCAACCATGAAAATCCTGCGAAAAGCCAACCTCGTAAGCCGATACTCGCTCGGGGCGAATAGCGGTATAGCCACCGCCCGAGGGAGCCAACGGCGAGAGCAGTCGAGCTTGCGGGGAAGACGAGACGAGATGGTTTTCCACCGGAGGCGGTTGAAACAGACGATTGAACGAGGCGCGCAGGGCCGTCTTGCTCCACGGGATATAGTACACACCGCCGATGCGCGGACTCCATTGCTGGCTGGAAACAATCTGATGCACGTAATCATAACGCAGACCGCCGCTGAGCGTAATATTCTTATACGGCGAAAAGCTATCCTGTAGGTACAAGGAACCTTGCCCAAAGGTCCGGTTACCGCGATAAACAAACGGATTGCCACGCCGGAAGCTGCGAGCATAACGAGTGAATCCCAACTCTTCGGCATCATCATCATCCGTCACGGCAAAGGTGAAAAACTCACGCGGGGTTGTGCGAATCCCCTCAACGCCGACCTTCAAGGTATGACTGCGGCGTTGCTGACTCATATGGACCTGCAAACCTTGCCGGCCGTGTGTGCGATCCTGTTCGACAAGAAAAGGCGTGTCCCGGGGCGTCGGGAGCAATCGGCCGGTAAATGAATGATGATATATGGCCAGATTGGTGACGGTTTGCGCCGACCACGTATGCTGCCAGTTCATAGTTTGCGCATCGTTACGCAGGCGAACTCTTTGTCGATTCTGCTTGCGTTGCTGCTCGTCATCGTTGGGCACTCTAAAATTGCTGCCGCCGTTCCAAACATGGAAAAGGAGTATGTCGCGGTCGGTGGGATGCCAGTCCAGGCGCAGACTCAACTGGCCGCCGGCGCCGATATTATTAAAATTGCGCCAATCCACCGGATCCAGAAAACGGTGCGACTGACTCGCCGAGGAGGCCATATAAAATCCCAATTTATCATGGAGCTTGCCACCGGCCTGCACCGTAATCTCGTTGTTATTAAAATTGCCGGCGCCGAATTGTACACTGCCAAACAAAGGCAAGTCGATGCCGGACTTGGGCTGAATAGCTACTACGGCGCCCAACCGATGGCCATATTCTGCTGGAATATTGCCGGTGATCACTTCCAGCGAGCCGATCATCTCCGTGTTCAGCGGGCAGCTAAACTGCGGATCGACGCGATCGGTGAACGGTATCCCATCCAGCACGTACAATATTTCATCATCGGCGCCGCGTACGTGCAGCAATCCGTTATCGTCACTCGTCCAGCCGGGCAGGGTCGTGAGCAAAGACGACAGGCCACGGCTGGGCGCGGCGCCAGGCGCGCGTTCGAGAGCGCCGGCATCAACCATAATATGTGCACTGGAGGAATCCTTCGCAATCAACTCCGGCGAAGGCATTACGGTAATATCTTCCGAGAGCGACATGATTTTTAGTTCGATAGGCACGCGCAACGGCACATTCGAGCGCAGGTATAGCATAGTTGAAAAGCTCTGGAACCCGTCGCGTTCCGCGCGTATCACGTAAAAGTTGAAGGGGACGTTATGAAAGCTAAATTCCCCGGCGGCGTTAGAGGGCCCGGTTCTACGGAAGCCCGATAACAGGTTTTCCAAGGTCACCGGCACATCACCCATGACGGCTCCGGTTTCGTCGGAAATCGTTCCCTGAACCGTTCCCATTTGGATTTGCGCATTGATTATGGTTACGAATGAAAATGCGAACACGGTTAGCGCAAGCCCGACGCGAAGAACTATATTGACCATACTACCTACCTTGACGTTGCACACATGAGTGGAGTTCAGGCTACTCTTATGCATAGCATATACAGTATTATTTCGAGTGTCAATGAAAAGCGGGTTGAATGGCCGAAGTTCGATCATAAGAAACGCGCTGATGCCAAAATCCAGTCCCGCGGGGTCCTGGAGTTTGGACATTTGTAGGGAGTGGGGTACGGCTTACAATCCAAAGCTCCGAAGGAGCGAGATGTAATAGCCAGGGGCAAGCGCAGCGCCGCCCCTGGAAAGCAAGCCTCCCCAGTACGCCAGCCCTGAAAGGGCGCACTAATGGAGATCAATTCCTAGGCCGCCGTCGTTTTCTTCCATACGTATTCATCGAGCAGAAGGGTATCCCGCCCTTTCAGGGCTTATAACTTCTCTAGTCGTTCATACCAGGGGCGACGCGCTGCGCGCTCTGCCCCTGGCTATTATATGACGCTCCTTCGGAGCTACGAGAACAAGCTTCGGGCTATGGCGGGGTACCCGCTCGAAGTGGTGGGAACGAAGGATCGCACGGGACTGTGGCCAATGTACAAACTCCAGAGCCCCCGTGCGGGGCCGGCACCGCCACCGTCTGATTGACTTATGATCGAATCTGAGGGGTGGCATTGCCGTGAGGGAATCGTTATGAGCGGAAAACCGATTTGCCACAAGCCTGAGATCTTCAGCGCGTCGCGGCAGACAACGCCTGGTCCAGGTCCGCCCAAAGATCCTCGTGATGCTCAAGGCCGGCACTCAGACGAATCAGGCCGGCTGTGATGCCGGCGTTGCGGCGCTCAGCCTCCGACCACTCCCGGTGGGAGGACATGGGCGGATAGGAAACTTCGGTGTAGACATCGCCCAACGTGGTGGCCGGAATTATCAATCGCAGGGCATTGAGGAAACGGAACGCCTTTTCCTGATGCCCGTCCTTTATTTCGAAGGCCATCATGGCGCCAAAGTGGCCGCCGCGAAACTGAGCGCCCGCCAACAGGTGCTGTGGATGAATGGACAATCCCGGATAGTGTACGCGGGCTACGTGCGGGTGGCCGGTCAGATGCTCAGCCAATTTCATGGCGTTGGCGCATTGGCGCTCAACTCGTATAACCAAAGTCTTGATTCCGCGGTGAATGAGATGCGCCTCAAAAGGGCTCAGGATCGCCCCGGCAAGTTTTGAAATCATTCGCAAGTCGGCGGCGCGCGCATCATCTTTGATAATCACCGCGCCGGCCGTAGCATCGCCGTGCCCGCCTAAATATTTTGTCGCGGAATGTACAACCACATCGGCGCCCAGCTCGAGCGGTTGCAACAAGCACGGAGGCGAAAAAGTGCTATCGACAATGACCTTGGTCCCGATCCGCCGCGCCATTTGGCAGATCCTTTTCACATCGGCTACCTTGATGACCGGGTTTGAGATCGGCTCGAACAACAGGGCGCGCGGCCGGGGCGCTTGCTCCAGGGCGGCGGCCAGCGCCGCCGCGTCGGTGAAGTCGGCCAGCCGCGTGTGGACGCCGAAAGGGTCCATGAGCTTGGTAAGCAAGCCGAGCGTCGCCCCATAAATATCGTGAGCGGCCAGCACGACATCGCCCGCCTGCAGCTCGCAGAGTAAGAGCGCCGCATGCAGTGCGGCCATGCCGGACCCAAAGGCGACGGCCGCGGCCCCTCTCTCCAGCGTAGCCAATGCGGTCTCTAAAGCGGTAAGCGTGGGGCTGCCATAGCGGTTATAAACATAGCCTGCGGTCTGGCCGCCGAGCACGGCGTCCATCTGCTCGACGGTTTTATAGATATACGTCGAGTTGACGTAGAGCGGCGTGGTCGTGGGCAAGCCGTCGGGCGCCGGCTGACGCTCGCCGGCATGCACGGCTTCCGTCTCAAAGGCGTAGTTTGACGCCATAGGATCACCTGTTTATCCTTTCATGATGGTAACCATACAGAAAACGCGGTCGACGAGCGTACGATTCGACTATCTAACGACGCACCGACCAGGTCGTTCCTTCGGGGGTGTCTTGGACCAGTATGCGGTGATCGGCAAGGGCCTGACGAATGGCATCGGCTCGCTTCCAGTCCTTGGTCTTGCGGGCTTGACTGCGGTCCGATATCATCTGCTGAATCTCCGGCAACGGCAGAACAACATTTTGGAGTTTTCTCTCCAGGACGCTCTGAAATAAAAGGTCCGGCGAACATTGGAAAATTCCAAATATCTGTCCCACTTCCTTCAAGAAAGCCCTTCCCTGATTGAGCGCGAAATACGATCCCCCGCCGATTGTATGCGTATCATCCTCCAAACTCAAGAGGTATTTCTTCAATACCGCGGCCGTTTGAAAGAGTACGCCCGCCGCTTCGGCCGTATTAAAGTCATCGTTCATCGCCTCGATAAACGCCTGGCGCAACTCCGCCAGCCGAGTAACCATTTCGGACTCGCTGTGGGAAAGCGACGACGCGGCAGCTAGCGCAGGATCCTGTAAGGATGCGTCTAACGTGGTGTCGAGCTGCTGCAGTACGTGGTAGAGTCTCTCCAACCCTTGCTCCTTCTCTTCAACAAACGCGTCGGAAAAATCAATAATGCTCCCATAATGAAAACTGAGAATGAAAAAGCGCAGCACTTCCGGGTGATAGCGACGCAGCGCGTCTTGAATCGTCAGGTAATTGCCCAGCGATTTGGACATCTTTTCATGATGGATATTGAGCGTTCCGCAATGCAGCCAATATTTGACCCAATCGCCGCCCAGCACCGCCTCGGATTGCGCAATCTCATTTTCGTGGTGCGGAAAGACCAGGTCGGCGCCGCCGGCATGTATATCAAAATGGTCGCCTAAATACTTGGTGGCCATGGCCGAACACTCGATATGCCAACCGGGACGTCCCAACCCCCACGGGCTTTCCCAAACGGGCTCACCCGGCTTGCCGGATTTCCATAACGCGAAATCGAGCGGATTTCGTTTGCGCTCGTCGATGTCCACGCGGGCGCCGGCTTGCAACTCATCCGGCGTTCGCCGCGAGAGCTTGCCGTAGCCGGAAAACTTATTTACTTCATAATAGACATCGCCGTCCACCGCGTAGGCCACGCCTTTATCCATTAGAGCCTGTACGAACGCGATGATCTCGCCCATATGCTCCGTCACTTTGGGTTCTACGGAAGGCCGTATCATGCCGAGCGCATCAAAGTCTTCTTCCGCCTGCCGTATGTACCGCTCGGAAACCACGCGGCTATCCACACCCTCCTGCAAAGCTCGCTTAATGATCTTGTCCTCGACGTCGGTAAAGTTGCGCACATAGGTAACGTCATAACCGAGGAATCTCAAATAGCGCACGATCGCATCAAAAGCGAGAAAGGTGCGGGCGTGGCCGATATGGCACACATCATAGACGGTCAAACCGCAGACATACAAGCCGATCTTCTTGTCGTGGATCGGTTGGAAGTCTTCGCGCCGCTTGGATAAACTGCTGACAATTCTCAGGGGCATCGCTTATCTCCAGATTGAGATTTATACTGGAATACCGGCCGGAGGTCAAGTTATCGCCGTTGCGACAGTCAGGCGACCGATGATCACGCCGGTCGGAAAGGTGGAGAGGGCCGCCACGGCAGGTCATGGCCGGGAGCCTTTGAAGAACCCTGCAGGATTTAATCGCCACTTCCTGCAAATGCGGCGGCGTAGCGCTCAGATCTATCCCTGGCGTAAGCGGTGAGGGATAATGTCTTCAGCCGGCCCGTAAGCTTATTAATCTGATTCATAATTACGCTGTGACTACTCAGCCGGAGCTCCTTAGCCCCGTAGGGGCGACATGTTTATAGCCAGAAACCCTTGAATAGGAGTCAAGCTCCATAGGAGCGACATGTACAGAGCCTCTAGTATCAAAGCCTGCACATGTCGCTTCTACGGAGCTTGACTGTTTTTGAAATCTCAGTTTCTATAAACATGCCGCCCCTACGGGGCTGAGAGGCATGCCTGAGTAGTTACATTACGCTTACGTATTATTATCACTGGGTGACGAAGACCGTCAGGTCTTCGTCGCTGGAACTCATCAGTTAATCGCAGACCTAAAGGTCTGCGCCACCCACTTGAAAAATACGTTAATGAATTTATGAAACGATGTACTTAGGTGCTGGAGCGGATCGTAACCTCTTTCATTTGCTCATTGCGCGCTACCATGTGCACAGGGCGCTTCCAAAGTTGATGGACGTAATCGATGGTTTTTTGGGAGTATTTCATATCAAGGCCGCGATGATCGCTGCGCTCTTGCTCTAAGTACATGGTGCCGTCGCTGCTGATCTCGCGTATAAGAATACGTGGTACGCCGTAATTGAAGCGCGTGGCGATTAAGCTTTCAACCACGTCGTCGAGCGATCGGCTCTTCACCGCGATCTCGCCGCATTTCGGACAAAGTCGCTTGTTGTGCGGATGATGATCACACGCATATCCATACGTAAACAGCTCTAATTTCTCCGCTAATTCTTTGGTGAGATAATTGCGCAGAAAGGAAACATCGTTCTCGAGCGTGCGGATCTCAAATATTTTTTGTTTTCCAGTGATCTTTGACTCGCCGTCGGCATACATCTTGTCCCAGCGTTTCTCGATGTCAACCAGGATCTTGTATCCCAGATAATAAGGGTTGACGCCCATGCGCCCGCCGGGGTTTACTACATCCGAGTGGAGGACGCCGAACTCAATCATCTCTCCCGGCGTTAAGAGATAATGGTTGATTACCTCGGCATGCCAGTAACTGGCCCAGCCCTCGTTGAGAATTTTGGTTTCGAACTGTGGATAAAAGTACATGGACTCTTTGCGGATGATCTCCAATACCGATTGCTCCCAAGGTTCAATCGGCGCATAGGTAGCAAGAAACCATAACAGGTCCTTTTCCGGGTGCGGGGGCATCTTCCCGCCAACGACCGCCCGCGACACCATGAACGCATCGTCCCCGAAAATGTCTTCGTATTCTTTAACCTTGCGGACTTGCTCCACGACCTGGCGCGGCGGATAGGGTTTGCGTTGGAGACCCTTGTGAACATCGACATGGCGGTCGACGGCAAAGCCGATGTCCATGACGTGTTCCACGGCTTCGAGGCCGTATTTTTCAATGAACTCATCAATCAGAATGGCGTGCTCAACCGCCTCATTGACCATATTGCGATTAGTATCGGCAAAGTATATATTGTTTTTGAAGAAGTCAACGTGGGCATACACGTGCGCGGCCACCAGCAGGTTCGTGACATCGCTGTTGGTGTCCAGCAGGAAGGCGTACGCCGGGATATTGTTGAGCACGATCTCATAGATCTTGGAAAGTCCCATTTGACCGTGGATGCGCTCGCGGTTGTAGACCTTGCCGTAAGACCAGTGCTGGGCGCGTGTGGGCAGGCCATAGGCGGCGATCTCGACCATAATATCAAACGGAACGATCTCAAAGATCGTTTCAAAGAAATCCAGCCCCAAATCGGTCGCCAGTTCTTTTATCGCATTGGCTCTTTGTTCCGGAAAACTCATAGCGGGTTATACCTTAATAATTGCCTTGGCCCTTGATTTCCCCGAGCGGTTTTTGCCGTTCATGGCGGGCGGCGCGTCTTTCGTGAACGCGGCCGCCGAGCGCCGTCCCGTATTGGACTACTGCCGCCGCGCTTCTTTGCGGCTAAAAAAATGTTGCAGCGCATTGTGCACATCTTCTTTTTGCTTAATGATGGTGGTAATAAACCGCTTGCTATCGACGGTTTTTAACTCCTTGTAGAGCGTGCTCCAATGCGGACTATACGGCTTCACTAATCCATAGAAGGAGGCGTCATCCTGATAGTTGATTTCGCCATAACCGATCATGGTGCAATGAGTGAGCAAGTCTTGAATCAGATCCTTGCACGTTGAATTGTCTTCTTCCTGGTTTTCCCCGTCGGAGAAGTGAAAGAGGTAATTGTTCCAGTTATCGCGCGGATGGCACTTCTTTAAATGATCCAGGGCAACCTGATAGGCGGAGGAGCACAAGGTGCCTCCGCTATTGCTGATCGTGAAAAAATCCTTTTCCGGAACCACGCGCGCCTCAACGTCATGGGCGATGAATACCAAATCGACCGTATTATATTTCAATTTAAGAAAACGTACCATCCAGAAGAAGAAGCTCTTGGCAATATACTTTTTCTCCGTGGTCATGCTGCCGGATCGGTCCATGAGCAAATAAACGCAGGCGTTGGCTTGCAACTCTTCTTTGACGCTCCAAACTCGAAAGCGCAAATCTTCTTCGCACAGGTCGGCGACCTTGGGCTCACTCTTGGCGGCATTGCGCTTGATGTTTTCTAGGAGCGTACGGCGCTTGTCGATGTTCGACATCGGGCCTTTAGTTCGAATCTCGTCGTAGCGGTACGTGGTGGTTTTAATTTGATGGGTTTTCTTGTCTTCAAACCAAGGCAGCGCCAGGTCGGCCAGCATCATGTTCGTCAGTTCTTCGAGGGAAATTTCGGCTTCATAGATATCACCGCCGGGATTGTCGCCAGGCGGACCCATGCCCGGCGCATTAGCGCTATCGCGGGCAATAACATCGCCGGGTTGGCCTTTGCCTTGTCCGGTCGCATTGCCGGGCGTGCCGTAACGAAATCGGTATTGATCCAGGTATTTCAGCGGGATCTTCACCAACTTCTTGCCGTCCGAAGTGATAATGTTTTCCTCGGCAATAAGTTCTTTCAGATTTTTACGGATGGCATCCTTGACCCGTTTGTCGTGCCTTATGCTGTCTTTGAGACCTCGCCGCCGTAAGTCCCAAGGTATCTGTTGCATCTTCATATGCGCGCCTTCTGTTAACCGCGACGCCCGGCCACCGTGCTATACGGATGGGTCCGCGCACCGAAGGCCGCGGACCGAAACTTTCCTATTTCTCCCGAGACAACAGGCTGCTGACGTACTTGAGCAATTCGTTGGCGCACTCGGTGCAATAGCCTTCGCGCGACACCAACGTGTTAATCACCTCATTGATCTTGCGCAGTTGTTCCTGGTCTGGGTTTCGTGAGGAAACGGTAAGACGGATCGTATCGCGGCGTTCCTCGAAAAGCTGTCGCTCGATCGCCTCGCGCAGCTTCTCGTGTGTCTTATAGTCGAACCCTTCCCCTTTGCGCTGGGAGAAGGCGACCTTGCGGAAGATCTCATTGCGAAAAGCATCCTTGCCGCTTTCCGAGACTTTCACTTTTTCTTCAATCGATCGCATGAGCTTCTCATCCGGTTCGATCTCGTCCTCAGTGATCGGGTCCAGTAATTTTCGATTATCCAAGTAAGCCTCTACATGATCTAGGTATTTATCCATGAGCGTAGAGGCCTCTTTTTCAAACGAGACGAAGAACGCCTTCTGTACATCGGTTCTCGCAATTTCATCGTACTCTCGGCGCACATCGGCTATGAGATTATCCACGCGCTCGCGATCTTCCTTCTTGAAGGAGCCATGCGTTTCGAAACCTTCCTTAATGGAGCGCAGCACGTCGATGGGGTTGACACAGATGGTTCCCGGTTTTATGAGGGCGGAAGAAATACGATTGATAATGAATCTAGGTGAAATCCCATCCATGCCTTCTCTCGCGGTCTGCTCTTTGATGCGACGGACGTCCTGTGGGCGGAAGCCTTCCGTATCCTCGCCATTGTACAGCTTCATTTTCTTGGTAAGCGTCAAGCCGGGTATTTTGGGTTCTTCCAGGCGGGAGAGCACCGCAAACATGGCCGCAACTTTCATGGTATGCGGCGCCATATGGATATCGCCGATATTGGTCTGCTTGAGCAATTTTTCATAAATTTTCATTTCCGAGCTGACCTGCAGATTGTAGGGAATTTGTACGGTGATCATACGGTCGCGCAGCGCTTCGGATTTCTTGTCGGACAAGAATTCAAGAAACTCGGTCTCATTGGTGTGGGCAATCACGAACTCATCGGCATAAATCAGCGAATAACGCCCGATCTTGATATTGCGCTCCTGAGTCAAGGTGAGCAGAATATAGAGGAAGCGCTCGTCCGCCTTGAACATCTCGATAAACTCAATCATTCCCCGGTTGGCGATGTTCAGTTCACCGTCAAAGCGGTAGGCGCGCGGATCCGACTCCACCCCGAATTCACCGACCGTCGCTAAGTCCAAGCTGCCGACCAGCTCGGAAATGTCCTGGGATTTTGGATCGCTGGGCACGAAGGTGCCAATCCCTATCCGGTCCTTTTCCGAAAGATACATGCGCTTGACGAGCACGCGATGAATATCGTTTTCATACTTTTCTCTCAGGTTCACGCTGCACATGGGACAGAGCTCGCCTTCAACGTAGATACGATATTCATCCAACATGTCCTTGCGTAAGCTGTGGGGGAGCAGGTGCAAAGGATCCTCATGCTGCGGGCAATCGGCAATGGCATAGATGGCGCCCTCATCCGTGCGTGAATATTCTTCCAGGCCCCGCTTCAGCAAGATCACCATTTGGCTTTTTCCGGCGGAAGGTGGGCCATAAATCATCAGGATCCGTTTACCCACGTCGGAGCCAATGGCGGCGGCCTTCAAATACTCGACAACCTTGGCCAGCGCTTCGTCAATGCCGAAGATTTCTCTTTCGAAGAACCTGAATCGTTCTCGCCCTTCACTGTCAACCTCGACTCCATACGAGCGCACGGCGTCGTACACGTAGGCATGGGAGAGTCGGGCCAACTTAGGATTTTGTATTACCATGGGCAGGTACTCGCGGAACGTGCCCTCCCACTTATCCACTCTATGTTTTTTCTGATGGTCATCAATTTTGCTGAAGATATCTTCCATTTATCCTTCCCTCCAACGGGAATCTATTAACCATTCTCAAAACGATTGGTAGAATTTACTTCTTCTTTTATTTTAGTACGATTCACCTCTGTCGGTAAAGTTTTTCATCCTTTGGTGAAGAGGGGTGCGCGTTTTCGCCGACGCCAGAGGGAGCCTTCATCGTCGTCTCTCCTTATCGAAGCGTTCTCAACACAACAAAAAGCTGTGCCCCGCTAAGAAGCATAGTTGAGCTCATGAGCCACACGGAAAATTCGTGCAAGCGGTTAAATTCCAATCGCAGGGGATGGGTAACCGCTACGGTATCGATGGGGCCGAGCAGCATTCGGACATCAGCTATGCGTTTAGACACGATCTGAGCTGAGCCGATCGTTACAAGCAACATGACGATAACGATGACATTCGTCGCAATGAAGTGGCGAATCGGATTGGACTGATCCTTAGAGGCCCATGCTCCGCAGGCCATCAGCAAGAGTGCGATTAGGTATGAGAGGTTATGAAGTTTTGCGAGGGAGAGATTGACAAGGCTGCCCGCCAGATCACGGGAGGGAAGCAGAGCAAATGCCGTGGGGGCCAGCACAAAACTAAAAAAAACCATGCTGCCGAGCCAAATGGCTAAAAACAGTACGTATAGGTATCTGACAGTGGTCATAGCCTGCGTCCTATGCCACCCAAAGGGGTCTCAGCAATACCCGCCGAGCAAAAGCTGACCGATTGTCCCATAGATTCTTATTCGCGGTTCCGTGTTTTGCGGCCGGGCTGAAGATTCTGGAATCGCGCCGGAAGTTTGGTGAAGGGAGCAGCAAAGGTCCGTGTTCAGTCTACGAATAAATCTGCTTACCAATCGGTTCATAATCCTAACTATCATAGGGCCCCCTTTGACGGCGGCTAACCTACAATCTAATTATAAGCGTTTACGCGTTCATTTTCATCATCAATAGTTCAGCGCTGCATTCTTGATACAAGTCCGTCAGCCAATAAGACGTTGCCAATCGACATAAGGTTCTTTTCAAGCTCAATTTTGCAACACAAAACCGCCTGCGGTAGCGGGCGGGTGGCCGAAGCGTGTAAGTATGGGCGAGACATACCCGGTCGCTACCGCTCTCGGTTCTGTTTTGCTGGAGTCATTATCAGAGGAACAGGAGGAGGCAGGAAAAAAATAGCGCCATTGTTGGTGAAAAGAAAATGTAGCGGTTCACGACGTATTGGTTCGCCAAGCGGGGACGGCTTGCCCCTGACGCACGGGTCTCCTTACACTCTTTTCAGTCGATCCAAGGCGGCTTTGAGGCTCAAGCGCATCCTCTCGATGGATTCGGCCAGGACTTCAACTTCATCCCCGGTGGTAGCTTGTACGACCGTCTCCAGCTCGCCCAGGCTGACGCGATCAGAGGCGTGAACAACATCAATGATGGAACGGGTAAAGAGACGCGTAACCAGATAAGCTATGGCCAGGAAGAATAGTAGGAAGCTTAATGTAACGAGCAGAATTCGACGGCGAAACTCATTTTCCCACTGTTGGTACCAATACGCCTTAACGGCTACGTGTAACTTTCCTATTTCTTGGCCGCCTGGATCCTTTAGGCTCTCTTGGGCGCCCGCGCAGGAATTGAACAACCCGGCTTTCTTATCAATGCCGTCGTAAGCGCTGAGAACCGTTCGGCCAAGCGCTCTGCCTTCGCCGGTGTTGAGATTGGAGCTGATAATGTAATCATCGAGCGTGATGGAAACGGCGCCCACACCTGGTCGGTCCCGGTAGACAATTTCACTAATTCCATCCA
Organism: Acidobacteriota bacterium; assembly: GCA_016179055.1. Lineage (GTDB taxonomy): Bacteria > Acidobacteriota > UBA6911 > JACOSC01 > JACOSC01 > JACOSC01. Next base: position 14,030 of record JACOSC010000014.1, on the reverse strand, counting down.
CTAAGGTGAAATCGTTATTCAGCAGGTCCCCGGTCAAAACACAACCGATGACCTTATCGTCGATGTCCAGAATCGGGGCCACTGCTTCAACGAACATGCCGGCGGCCTCCGCGGGATTGCTGCCCGGTGTCTGTGGCGGCTGACCGCTCCGGCTGACCAGGGCCCGGTCATGCAGTCCCTCGGCGTTCACTCGCTCGGGCGCTTCTTTGATTAGGCCGCCGGCCTTCTTACCCTGTAGCGCACTACTTACAAGAACGTGGCCGTGGAGATCATCGTGGAGGCTGTCTGGTTGGTTGGCGCGGTATACAACACGGCCATGGGCATCCGTAATCACGAGCGTATCGAATTTCCAATTGGAAAGGAAGCGATCCATGAGCGCGTAAAACTGGCTCCGAGTTGCGGGAATTCCTCCGCGCCCACGCTGGGTTCCTACAGTAGAGTGGGAGGCTCCATAACCACCCGAAGAGCCTCCGGCCAGGCCGCCGAAATTGTAGGAGGCCGCGAGGTCAGCCACGGAACTAGCCATGGCTTGAACTTCATCGACCCTTTGCTCAAGCAGGCCCCGAGCTACGTTCAGGTCGACCCGTAGACTCTCTTGAATCCGACGCTGGGTTTGCGCGCGAATTTGAAAACTAATGAAAGTGAGCAGGGAAAGCAACGGGAGCGCGCTAATGAGAAATGAAAAGAACAAGAGCTTTGTTCGAAGGGTCACCTTAATGTCCAAGTTGCCTCCGAGTCAAAAAAAGTGAGAGATGGTAACGCCAAGATGAACCCAAGGACGGACCTCCATTCTTGCCTATGAGACCCTGCCCCACTTCTATCGTAACTGCCCCAATACGCTCTCCTCTATTCTTTCCTGTGAATGCCTTCTACGGCTCATACTTTCTTCAGAAGCTGCACCATGGCCTGCTGAAAGCGAATCTGCCTGGACTCGCTCGGAATCTCCCGACTTAACAACTCAGCTAATTCAGCCAGCCGGTGCTTGGGAAAAGCGTGTTGGGACTCCCCCATGTGATCTATCTGCTCAGCGAGAATGACGGGCGCGATCGGTCCAATAACTTTCGTTAATTCAAGCTGAATTACATCGAAGACGGCCACATCCAATGTGGCCTCCAGTTTGAGGTCAATGCCTTTGTCCGCGTTCTCAATTAACCCCAGTAGGAACAGCTTGCGGATTACTCGCGAGGTTTCCAGTTCGCTTTTTTGGAGGCGGTCCGCGACATCGGTTATCGTGCTGCTTCCATCAACTTGCTGTAGGATCGCCCGTTCAAGCTCCGCCAGATGGAAATCGGCCGGGGGAGCTTCGGCTTTGTTGAAAACAGTATCGCATGAAGGAATGACGTCGCGAATGCCGTCCCATTCCTTGTCGATAACGTCGCCTTTGGCGAGTATGTCTTGGGTCGATGTTGTCAGGGTTGTTGCCTCGGTGGTCAGAAGTGGGGCGAATACGAAAGCGCCCTTTGACCATGCCAACATCACATAGATCGCGTCTTCTCCCTGACAATCTCGCCAGCTCGCATGCACAATATCGCCTCGGTTCACATAGATCTCGCCATTGCCGCTCTGATGACTCAAGTTCAATCGGCCGGTTTTGTAATTAAGCTTCAAGACTCGAAGGATATCGACTAGTCGTAGGCTGGTTAGATCGCCGGAGAGTATTTCTGCCATGGCATCCTATTGCGCTGGCGGATTGGTGCCTGAGCACACGCGGATTTTTGCCAATATCACTGTGAAATCCGCCAACCAAATTTTCTTACCGAAGCGCCTTTCTCAGGCGCTGCGGACCGTATCGAGGAGTTTGTGCAATGTGGGTTCTACTTTGACTCGCGTAAGCGTTGCCGCCTTGGATTGCGAAACCGGTGTTCGATTTCGGCCATTTTTTTGGTTTTTCTGCACACGGGTTAACGCCACCTTCATAATCATGCGTAAGTGAGGACGATTGATAGCCTTGCTGCAGGGAATAACCAGACAGGCTTCTTCAAGCCCCTTTGGCGTCTTGATCATCAAGCCCAGACAGTCGTATATCAGAAGAACCCCGTCCGAGTAGTTGAGCTTTACTTCTTGAATTGGGTTTCCGGTGAGTTCGAAAACCGCCAAAGCTTGCACCACGTCCAACGCCGCCTCGGCGATAAGCGGCGTGAGCGCATGATCGGCCTGGTCAAAGGGATAGCACACTTCTCCTTGTGGGTTCAGGAGAAAAACACCTTTCACGCCTTCTACGGCCTTAATTTCAGTAATGATTTGTTCTATCCAAGCGTCAAGGCGACGTTCTTTATCGGAATGGCCCAGCAGGCCGAATATACCCAAAGACATTCAATACTCCTAGCCGAGGGTCACCGGAATCGTGTACCAAGGCCTTGTCAAATTAATTATCGAAAGTCATGCGGTCGGCACGCGCTCCGGAAAATGTCTGCGCAGGGTCCCCGTGGCTTCTTCAATAATAGTCTCGAGGGAGGACCGTGAATCCAAAAGCAAGGCAACAATATAACTCTCCCGAAAGAGCATCACGACCTGATTATCAGAACAGGTCAACGCTAATTGTTGCGTACGACCAAGCTTAAGCTTACCGCCAATGGCCTGTCCTTTGGCGCAGAAGAAGGCCATAAGCGCCGAGATGCGCTCCGGGGTCTGCAGTCCGGAATGAGCGACGATGGATCCATCGCTCGTGGTTAGCAGAACCCACCCCACTCCCTTAATGGTTGTCAATTCCTCAACGACCCTTTCTTCGATAGGCCGCTTATCGGCATGCGCTCGCTGCTCGTCGAGCAAGCGTATGCCTTCCATGACGACTTGCATCCAGGGAAGTTTATTGGTTCGTGTATGAGGGAGAATGCCTTCTTCCAAGCGAAAGTAGCCGTCGCTAATGGCTAAAGCTTGATGAACCGCCTTGGTCCCGGTATGTTCCGCATATTGGGCATGCGAAATCTCGCCATTCTCAAAAAATATAACGGCTTCTTTTCCTTGAGAATTAATCGTCAGACGCGCGCTCTTTCGTTCAATACAGTTGAGCTGTATTAGGGTCACCACCCCAAAATCCTTCAGTTCCCCAATTATAGCCATAGTCTCTAATCACCGTAAGCTGGCCGGACTGGTAAAGTCCCAGATTCTCTATCCAAAGTATTCAAAGGAGGTAAGAATTTGGCTCATCCATTTGCCCCCCCCAATAGTAAAACCACATTATCATACATACTTGCGCTTGTCAATGAATTAAGGCGGCGCACGCAGCGGGCTTGGCCCGTTTGGCCGTGCGTAACTGATGAAAAATAAGAAGAAGACCTGATTTGGTTGTCGGCCGTACCGCTGGACGGCGGGTGGCGCGAAGGTCGTCATTCGTGGCAGACCCATTTCCGCGTAGGCGTTACACGCGAGTGTGGCTCATGCTCGAGCCCTCGACCAGTCCCCTATGGACTTGTCCTAAAGCTTACCAGCTTCGCGCGATCCCCTACTGAAGTTGAAATTATCGTAACCGTTCACGGGGGTCAGGGGACGGGGGGCGGGCGATATTGGTTGGATTTCTTTTCCAAACCGTCCGTAATCCCTTAAGCATCCGCCCCACTGCCCAATCTCTAAATCACGATAATTCCTTACAGCACCTCCAGGCCGCAGCCTCTGATCCCTGACCCCCGATCCCCGTGAACAGGTATAAATTATCCATAGTCTCTTTTCTGAAATGATCGGGTAGCCGCGGCCATGTTTCCAACCGAGGCCCTCTACACAGATACGTACTTGAAGATTTCCGCACCACGGCGCCGCCGCGGATAGACCTCCTGGCTAGTTGTTATTGTAGTTTTACATAAATCTCGCGATCTCCCAGGGTAAGCATCCTAAACCGTATATAATTACTTTGCAGCTCCACCGCCTTGCGGTTTTCGTAAATTAATATGGAGTGACCACGATAACCAGGAATGTTGGTTTCGATGGGAATTGTCTTAACTAGGGCGTAATCCGCGGTCTGCACCAACATGCGGAGCTCGTCAAATATGGGCGGCAACTTCTTGGATAACTCAACGGTGTCAAGATCATCCATAACGATAAAGCGAGTGCCATATTCAGCAAATAGTTGTTCGATCTCGCTCTTGTCCTGCATTAAGGTCACCACTTTCCACTGGGAGGGGAAAATGTTCGTGGCCGCCAGCATTTTGGTTCCTACCAAGACCGGAATGCGGCGTGCCGGATCGGACTTGCGCACATGAAATATGAGATTGCCATCGTAGTAGCCGTGAAAAAACACCGTGGTGTTAGGCCGATGATTTTGTACGACAAACTTGGCGGCCTCCTCGTAACCCAGCAAGTACTCTCTTTTGGTCAAATAAGCCTGAAGGAGCAGACCTGCGGAAATAATAGCTAGGATACTTGTGGCCAGTCGAGGGCGTCTGAGAAATTGCAGGACCCAATCCAGCAGTAGGACCGCCATCAGAACGAAGGGGGGAATCCAGTATATGGTAAAACGGGGAGCTTTCTGTGCAATAACGACAAACACCGCGAACACCGAGAGGACCCAAAAAATGAAGATGGCTTCGCGCTTAAGCGCGCGCCGAGATAGCAGCAAAATCAAATAGGCCAGACTCGTCCATAAGACTACAGGTCCCAACTGTTCCGACAGCGACAGTGGGTAAAACAGCAAAGCCCGCAGCGACCAAGCGGAGCCCTCCGCAGCGGTTCCTTGGGTTAGTTCCATCAGGTAGCGCCCGAGTTGGAATTTGAACGCATAGGCCGTATAGGATCCGGATATGAACGCGCCGATGCCCAGAGCTATAAGAACCTCTCGGCGATAAAGCCAATGAAGCTTCCTCTCCCGCCAAAGGTACAATAAAAACAACGGAGCCATAAAAACGGCGTGAATCTTAGTAAGAATGGCCAAGGCAAAACAACCGGCAAAAGCGCTGAGATGGACCCGCCGCTCCCCCGCCATATAACGGTGGAAATAATATAGGGTCATCAGACAGAGCGTGAGTGAGGGGATCTCCAACATCACGTGCTTGGAATAGAGGGTGATGAAAGGATTGGCGATAAAGAACAGTCCGGCGAAAAAGGCAAGCCGCTCGTCGTACATGGAGCGAATCAATTGGTACCAGTATAGGACGCCAATAATGGCGAAGCTGAGCACGGTCAATCTGGCGACGAAAGCGGATACGCCAAAGACGGAAAAAAAGGCGGCCTCGGCTATGTGGAAGAATGGCGGCCAGACGAGAAGGCCCAAGGCCGGGTAGCGCGCGTAATATTCCCAAGCATACGTCTTAAACGCCAGCAGACTGGAAGGGGCATCACAGAGAAAATCATGAAAGAATAATCCCGTCATGGCGTGACGGGTCTCGTCATTGTTAAAAAAAAGCTCGCCCAGTGTAATCTGGTTGGCGAAGATGACCAGCCCCGCCGTGATCAAGAAAATTCTGAAGAGATAATCTTTCGTATTAACCTGGGGCACGCTTTTTCATCCTCCCGATGAACTTTCGTAGTATGACCAAGAGACCATGAGTAGCCAGGAGCAACATGACAGGCTCCATCGGATAACGGTATCGGTTTGTGACATGCGTAATGTAGTAGGGTATGGGAAAGCCGGCGAGCAATAGCACAAGCAGTCCAACCCGTAGACGCTGCCGGCAGGCGGCCCATGTACCGATAACAAAAAACGGTAGGGGGATCCAATAGCAGAGCCTTTTGATCCAGCTTATGCTCCCCCCAACGCGTACATTGCCGGTCCACTCATTGGCTTCGTTGATCTCCCCGAACCAAAAGTAGAGATGCCGGCGCATGACCAATTGCAAAAACTTTTTGGGATGGCTCGTTATGAATTCCCGCGCCTCCTCCATACATCGATCGAGATATGGCATCTCTCCCATCTGAGCATAGCGCTTAAATTCAATCGCCGATATGCTCGGATGCACAGATTCCCAATCCCGTGTGCGCCACGTTTGCCAAGCCTGTAGATTATTTCCACGTTTAAGCTCGAGGGCGATGTTGGATTTAAGCACAAGGCGGCCAAGCGCATAATAATTACGAAGCATCCATGGGCTAACCACGGTTGCCATCAAAACTAAAATTATACACAACGACCTGAGCTTTTTCCTAACCACACCCTCGTGTTGAAGCCAAAGCCATACCAAAACCAAGAAATAAAACGGCAGAATCGCCGGATTGATCAGCAGAAGGGCTCCCATGAGCGCCCCGGCGCCGGCCGATGCCACATCCGTGGGATTTAGCGCCATGCGGTATAAGTAAAGGACGAGGAACAGAACGGCCAGCGCGAAAAGGGTTGTGTCCCAAATGGTATTGATGGCATGCCAGATCGATGGCGGATAGAACGCCAAGAATGCGGCGCTCCCTAAGCCGACATTCGTGCCAAATATGATTTTGCCGAGTCGGCAACAAACCCAGCAAGTCAGCGCGGCCAGCAGACTGTTAAGCGCCAGCGCGACCATGGCCGATGTTTGACTATACGTTCCGAAGCCTTTAAAAATGACGGCGAGCAGCGCTGGATAGCCCGGTGTCAACCAGGCGGTGGGCCCGGTAGGTTCTTGGAAGGGCGAGCTGAAGCCGCGTCCCTCGACTAGCGCCGCCGCCACCCGACCCGTTTCAAACCCGAAAGGCCAGTGGTTTTGTTCATCAGAAATACGATAGGTTGAAAAGCCGAATATGAGCGTCAAACGCAGGACCAACCCGAGCATGACTATTCCCACGACCAGGCTATGCTCAAATTTTTCGAGAGGATCGGCGCAACCAATTATTGCGGCCCATTTATCTTTCGCCACGCTTATACCTCTATGACGAGATCGGCTCATGGCTCTGATGAACTCCGATCAACGCCTTCGCCACGATTTCCGTGGTAAGTTTCCCCGGGCGGTCGAGCCTCCGGTGCTCTGCGTTTTCCCGTCAAAATTCCCGCCGCCCAAGCGACAAAACGGCATAGACCATAAGCGCCGATGACCACAATTATCGTATCGATATAGTAACGATACTTAACCAGAGCATGCGTAATATAATAAACGACGGGAAAAGTCAAAAAAAGCAGAACGGCTAATGAGACATTATGCCGGTTTCTTCCGGCGGCGAATAGTCCAATGACCATAAACAGCAGAGGGCCTAGATAAGCGAGCTTTTTTAGGATGAGCGCCATGGGCACGCGGCGACCAAAATTGCCCAGCCAGGCTTCCCGCTCGGCCCAGTCGCCAAGCCAAAAGTAGCCAATACGCTTGATAGACAAGTGCAGAAATCTAGTCGGGTTGGCCTTGATGAAGGAAATCGCTTCCTCGTAACAGTACTGGCTGTACTTGACTTCTCCCATTTGCAAATAACGGGAAAACTCGAGCGGATCCAAAGATGGATGCAGGTGCCCACCATGGGCTTGCACGAACATTCCAGTGGCTTGAGGATTGTTGCCTATACGCAGTTCCAGACCGAATCCGGCCTTGATAAATTCCAGCCTGCCAAACGTCACGTAATTTCTAACCAACCAGGGCATCAACACCAACAACATGGCGAAGCCGGCCACAAGCAGAGGTCTTATCACAGGCCTTTCGGACCGCCTCGCTTGCCATCCCACGTAAGGCAAAGCCACCGCGTAAAAAGCTAGAACTACCGGACTCACCAGCAGTGAGACTCCCATCAAGAGGCCGGTGATCGCCGCACGTCTAAAAGTGAGTTTATCTTGTAAATAGAGACAAGACAGGAAAACCGCCGCTATGCATAGCGCCGCCAGACTGTCATCCCAAATGTAGTTTATAGAAAACCAAATCGACGTTGGATAAACCGCGAGCAGTACGGCGGCCAGCAGGCCGACTTTCTTGGAAGCAAATATTCTGTCACCAATGAAATAACTTATCAGACAAGTCAGCGCGGAGCAGAGAGATTGCAGAGCAAAGATAACTATGGCGGAAGCCTGTGTATATATACCGAAAATCCGAAAAATGGCGGCCAACAAAGCCGGGTATATCGGCGCCAGCCAGGAGGTCGGGCCACTGGGGTCAGGGAATGGGGAAGCGAAGCCCTCGCCGCGGGCGAGCGCCGCCGCAATTCTACCCGCCTCGTAGCCATAGGCCCAATAGCCACGTTCGGTGGGGAAAACGTATGAGCGCATCACCAACATCAAGGCTATCCGCACAACAAGGGCCAAGAAAAAAACATATAGCAGAAATCGTCTCTCCCTCGTGATTGTAATCGGACTCATTGAATATTCCGGATCAAACAATTATCCGCAAGCGTCTTCACCTCGTTAAGGGGCGTAGCGGATGGTAAGCGATTCGGGTGGATCGAGGATCTGTATAAACCCTTGGGGATCGGCATCCAAATAGATCGGGTTAATCGCGCGTTCGGGTGTAGTTCTGAGTTGTTCCGCCCAATGGTACTTGATAATGATTGACCCGTTCTCCGCCCTTAGGTTTGAAAGATGGAGCCTGCTGTAATCAGCGGCCACTTCGCCATCGCCCTGGGAAAAAAAGGAGGATAGGCGAGCCACTTCAAAAATAAAAAGTGTATCGATCTTGTTCACTAGAGTAATGTACTCCGGAAAAGCGCTCAAGGTCGTGGCGGCGGCGTCAGACCAACAAATGATCCATTTAATATTGTATAGTTCAAAATATCTTTTGAAATCCGGCAGGCCGTATTTCTGAATTTCCTTGGTAAACAAAATACCATCGGAAAAACCGGGGAAGTCCAACACCGGGAATGTGGTGCTGATGAATTCTCTATTTACCAAGCGCGGAATCAACGCGGGAAAATGACCGCCATAATACTTGGGATTGCGCAAGTGAATAGACAGGTCATCCCCTTCCAACAAGATCCGGGCCTTTTTATTGGTGTTTCGCCGAATCCAATCCAATAGATTATTCCCGTGTTCACTAAGTCTGGCACTAAAATCATCACGCGGCCGCGCGACGGGTATGGCGCAAACGGTGCCAATACACACGAGTAAAAGAAGTGACGGCATCAACGCCCACTTGAGTTTCTCTGAGCGCGAGGTTGCCTTCTCATAAAGCAGGTTGACGCCGATGACCGTAGGAACAAGTAGAAAGAGCAACATGGGCAATTTAAAGCGCAGAGGCTGCAGTACCACGACGCCGGGCAGGAATGAACCGAAGTAATTCAAAAACGCGTAAAAGATGGTAGGGACCAAGAAGAAAATGAATTTGATCTTGCCATCTTGCCGCATCAATTGGTAGAAGCCCAGGATGGCCATCACAGCCATGGGCAAGGCCACACCCGTAAAGAATGTTCTTACGTTCTTGAGCAGATTCATTTCTGTGAGGTGAACGATGGCGGTCGGGTCGTCGGGAGACGGATGGGCCGCGGCGAAGGCCGAATTGAGAAAATAGGGCAAAGCCTCGCGCAGGTAAGGGGCTAGCCAAAATCCATTTACTACGATCGCTATCACGGCACAGAGCAGAAAAAGGAACATCCTCTTAGAAGGTCCAAGGAAAACGGCGGCGATGACAAAGAGGGGAAAGACCAAGATCACACTTTCCATATGAACCATTACGGCCAAAGGCGCCAGGGCCACGAGCGCGACAAGCGGCCGCAGGCCGCCCTGCGTGGTCAGTCGGTAAAGAAAGGAAGCGAAATACAGAATTAAGTAGGATGCCAAGACAAAAGTGGCCAGGCCAAAAATGGCCAGATGATAAGGAAAGGCTGGGATCCACCAAAGTACAAACCCCGCGGTTAGCAATATGGTAATTTCTCGCTCCGCCATACCGAAGTTCCGAGCCGTGTGGTAGAGGATCAGCGGCATGAATAGGAAGACGGCGATGACATACAACTTGAAAACAAGGACCTTCATGGCCATCGGGAAAAACCATGTAAGAATTTGCATTATTCTCGCCCCATCGCCCAGGAAGGGGGAAATAACGTAGCCAGATTTAAGGTAGGGATCGTAGCCATCGACTTGTCCCGTTTTGGCTAGGAATTCCGCAGTGGCAAGGCAACGAGAATAATGAGCCGGATAATCGCCTGTGTATATGGGTTCTCGGCTGAGCCAATCTCTGGGCGGAAATAGATAAAGAACTCCGATGAGCTGGCCGACCAGTACGGCGCCAATAATTAACTTGTTATACGTTTGCATGAACTCCTGTTCCAATCAAGGTGCTAACGCTTTCAGCACAGAGAACGTGGTTGACCGAAGCTTGAGACTTGATGTAATGCTTTAGTGTGCCGACAATCCCATTGGTCATTGGCTGGCGCCGGCGTTCACAAGTCGCACAGGATGAGGAAAGGCCGCGCACGGCCTGCCGGATTACGTCGTGGTGCCATCACCTTGACCTGTATGAACGCTTAGGATCTTAGCGTCGGAAATAAATTCCTTTTTAATAGCCAAAGTGCACCGGCTAGTCCCGGAACCAGCGTGTTAAGGAAATAAAGCAGAAAGGATGCATCAATGGCGGCCGCCGGGGATACCCCATGCCGGCTCAACAGCAGCATGGCCGTGCCCTCGCGTATGCCCAGCCCGCCGATCGTAAGAGGGATCAAATTGGAGAGCAGTATGAGCGGGAAGGCATATAGGACGGGAGCAACACTTACGGCTTCAAACGCAGTCAGCAGAAAATAGAACGAAACCAGATCCAGTAAACAATTTATGGTCGTGATCAGCAGTTGCCAAGCAAACATCGGGAGCCCTATATTCTGATAAGAAATGTCTACCTGAGGCACCCACCGTTGCACCACGGGTACACGCGCCACTCCGTTAAATAGCCTACGGAGTTGCTGCGGGTGCATAATTACAAACAGTAGGATCAGGGTCAAGGCTCCGACTATGATCGCTAATAGACGTCGATGGACCGCCAGCGCGCCGAGCGCGCCGAAAATGAGTAGGACCGAGAGATCGAACATGCGATCCACAATCATCGCTTCTCCGGCGCGAGCTTTATTGTGGTTCTTGAGAAAAAATAACCTTCCCAATTCCCCCAGGCGCGCCGGGGTTAGCACCCCCAGGCTAGTACCGCCTAAGAATGATACCCAAGCCTCTCGGAAGCTCACCTCGCGCAAACTTTGTTTGAGCAAGGCATACCACTTATAAGCGCGTAGGAAAAGCATCGCCAGGCTCAGCGCCAATACCAGCGGCAACCATCGCCAATCCGCTCTGTGCAGCGTTCCCACAAGAACGGGCCACTTTACTTTGGCGAGTAGCAACCACAAGATCAAACCGGTGATCCCAATTTTAAGCCATCGTCCCCATGGCATGGTCTCTGATTGTCTCCAGGAATGGCCCATTAGAGTAGGAAGGTCTAGCGCGTAGGACCCCGAAGCAAACCGGCATCGGCCTTTCAGCATTTTTTTCTACAGCTATCAATGCTCCTGACGTCTGAATTTCGACGACTCGAAGTGTTACGCCTCTATTCTATGAATTCGTCTACCTTATATTCTTTCTCATCGCCGGCGTGCGTGAAGATGATGATCTCTCCCAGCAGGCCGATGGAAAAGGCTTGCACGCCAATAGCAATGAGCAGCGAGCCCAGCAGCAAAAGCGGGCGATTGGAAATCTGAGTGGGGCCCCACCATCTTTCAAAAAGCATATAACCGCAAATACCCGCCCCGATGGTCGTCAAGAGCGCGCCGATTAATCCAAAAAAGCGCAGCGGCTTGCGTGTGAATTTAACCAAGAAGAAGAGCGTAAAAATATCCAGCAAACGTCGCAGGTAAACTCCCAGACCGTATACTTTCAAACGCGAGTCTTTCTTGCTTTGGGGGATCCATACCTCTTTGACTTTGAATCCCAGGTTGTGAGCCAGCAAGGGAACAAAGCGGAACAGGTCGCCGTAAAGGTGCAAGTCATGCACGACTCGGCGTGACATGGCGCGTACGCCGCACCCAAAATCGTGAAAGTGGATACCGATCATGCGGGAGACCAGCCAATGGAAGCCGGCCGTCTGTATGCGATTTAAAACAGAATCCAAACGGGGGCCGCGGCAGGCGGCGACCAAATCGTAACCCTCTTCCAGCCCCTCAATAATCTTCGCTATGCCGTCGGGTTCAATCTGGAAGTACGGCGGGATTGTAAGAATCCATTGACCCTGTGACCGCTCAAAGCCGACGCTGAGCGCCATGGATTCGCCGAAGCTCCGCGCGAAGCGAATGATTTTTATTTTCGGGTACCGGTCTTTGAGCTTTCGTATGACCTCAAAGTCGGAGTCTGGACTGCCATCCAAGACGAAAATAAACTCATAGGCGGGATCGATCTTGTCAAGCTCCGCGGCAAAGTACTGGAAGATATCTTCCAAGTCGTCGTGGCGGTCAACCACGGGCACGACCACGGATAGCTTAACCGATTGCCCGACCATGGGCAATTCCGGGCAATTATTCTGGGGCTGAGCTTCTAATTTTGATTTATCGATTCTGGTTACCATAAAACCGGCTTAGCTTATTTCAATAACACGCGAGAGAACCTTGACGTGCTTAAACTTTCCAGTCTTCAACACAATTTCCGCCACCAGTCCGGAAAAAACCAGGGAAGAGAATATCGAAATAAAAATGAAAGACACCGAAGGGATGACATACAAAGACCGATAATCGTAGCGAATGAAGCTATTAATAGCGTAGCCTCCGCAGACCAACCCGATAATTAACGGCGGCAATCCAATAAGGATAAACCATTTCATGGGCTGGCTGGCAAACCCGGTAATGGTCTTAACCGCGACCAGGTCCAACAATACTTTCAGCACTCGCGAAAGGCCATATTTGCTCTCACCATGTATGCGCTCCCGGTGGTTAACCGGGATTTCCGTAATGCGCGCGCCGAGCAACGTCGCCATTGTAGGCACAAAACGATGCAGATCCGAGTAAAGACTGATATTCTTTACGATGCTGCCCCGATAGGCCTTCAAAGAACAGCCATTATCTCGTACAGGAACACCGGTAATCAAGCTGATTAGCCCATTGGCGATCCGCGAGGGGACCTTACGTGTAATAAGCTTGTCCTTACGGTTCTTGCGCCAACCACAGACCAGATCATAGCCACTCTCAAGTTTTTCCAGCAATCGAGGGATATCCTGCGGGTCGTTTTGCAGATCGCCGTCCAGGCTTACCACCACGCGGCCACAGGAATAATCGAATCCAGCCAACATGGCCGCCGTCTGTCCGAAGTTACGGCGGAACTTGATCACCTTAACCAAAGGATTAAGCTGTTTAATTTCCAATAACCTATTAAGCGTAGCATCTTTGCTGCCGTCATCGACGAATAGTATCTCATAGGATTTGCCGAGCGTTATCAAGACGCGGTTGATCGAGTCGTGCAATTCCCGCACATTGTCTTCTTCGTTATAGAGCGGCACAACAACCGATATATCAATTTCTTGCGGCATCGCTTTTTCGCCAATCAGGGAGTCGAGTCCGTAAATTCACTAAGTCAGGTTAACCTCAAGATCGAACGTATGATTCCTCTTTAGTAGGCGCCCCTCATCAGGAAAGTATATACGATGCTTGGGGTTTTGACAAAGCTTTTTATTGACCGGCCTGCTCTCGGCCGCACGAGCCTAGCATAGGACGAAGTAAATTATTTTGGGCAGGTTTTTTATATGCGATAGGCCGTGTCAAAATGGTTAAACAGGGTTGTGGGAAGCCCCGGCGCCGATAACCGTCCCTTTTGTACCCCACGGCTTGCCCGAGCCCGCGCGGACAGTGGGGGATCTTTCTGAAGGGCGGCTTGCCGCGCTTAGTGTTTTAGCGTCGCGGCATTTTTAGGTAAGCCATTTGCCGATCGAGAATGTGGTGGTCGAGATCGGGCATGTTATTATTATTGTACGATGTGGTCCTCTGCCTATCTGGGCCGATCTTCGTATTCATAGCGGGTTACCACGCTGTGAGGATCGGTCTTTTGAGTCAGGTTCCCATTGTTGTTAGCTACTTGCTGGAGCGGTACGCCCGGAATTCTTCGTCATCAGAATCATCAGGACAATAAATATCAAATATAATAGCTTGAGAGTGACGAGTTCTCAGCTACTTTGACCAGCCTTTTTCCCAGCGGCCATTTTCAATCGTGACAATTCGATAGACAGTTTAATCAACCGGTCGAACAGCTTTCGGTATCGTTTGAAATTGGCCGTCTCGAT
>JACOSC010000013.1 GCA_016179055.1 Acidobacteriota bacterium | reverse complement strand
CGCTTTCTTTCCAGGGGCGGCGCTTCGCTTAGCCCCTGGCTATTATAGCTCGCTCCTGCGGAGCTTGGGTTTGTAAGCAGTACCCTACTCCCTAAAAATGTCCAAACTCCAGGACCCTGCGGGCTGGATTTTGGCGTCCGCACGTTTCTTATGATCGAACTTCGGCGTGTTCTGCTCCCGCCCCGCCGTGGTAACGGTTGCGCATCCACCGGCGAAAACCCCAAGGCTTATTACTATGGCGGCCCGAATCACTTGCCAAAATCCGAAAAATTGACACGCCAGGCTGCCGCCCGAAAAAATAAAAATAGCCCCGCCGGCACCGGCCGGGACCAGAAAGCCGGCGCGTCGGTGACACGGTCGGCCCCACCCGTAAAAATTTCTTATTTTTGTTGGTTCTCGCCCCCGATTTTGATACACTCCTTCTCCATCGGTGACCACGCGGCGCGGACTCTTCAAGATCGCGACGCGAATGTGGGGAAACATCGTTGTGCGTACGGACAAGGGAGACGCCGTATGAATCATCCGATTAAGCAGAGTATCTTTACACAGTTGTTGTGGCCAAGGCATCGGTCCATCTTTGGAAGACCGAACAAACTGTAACCTATGTCCCCGCCGAGATGAAAGATTTTTTTGACCGCAATTTAAGGATAGCAATAAGCCGCTTTCAAGGAGAAGCTCGAAGCATGAACCCCCGTACGGATGCGCGTGTGACCCTCGACCCGGAGGATTGGGACGAGTTTCGCTCTTTGGCCCACCAGATGCTCGATGATGCGCTGGACTATCTCCAGAACGTCAGAAGTCGACCCGCCTGGCAGCCGATGCCCGATTCCATCCGAGATTCCTTCGCCGAGCCGGTGCCGAAAGTGGGTATCGGCGCGGCGGCGGCGTATGCTGACTTCAAAGAACGCATCCTGCCTTATCCAAACGGCAATATTCACTCCCGCTTCTGGGGATGGGTGCAGGGGACGGGAACGCCGCTGGGAGTGATGGCGGAGATGCTGGGCGTCACCATGAACCCGCACATGGCCGGCTTTAACCAAGCGCCCGCACTGGTGGAGCACCAGGTGATCCGCTGGATTGCGGAGCTCATGGGATATCCTGTAACTTCCAGTGGGCTGCTGGTGACTGGTGGGACCATGGCTAACATCTTGGCCCTGAACGTTGCCCGGCACGCGAAGTGCGGCTTTGATGTTCGCCAGAAAGGGCTGCAAGGCACGGACGCCAAGCTGCTCGTTTATGGTTCCAGTGAGACTCACAATTGGGCGTCGAAGGGGATAGAACTCTTGGGACTGGGGCGCGAAGCTTTTCGCGTAGTGCCGGTGACACCGGAGTACACCATCGATGTGGCTTCTCTTCGCGAGACACTCCAGCGGGACCGGGAGGCCGGGCACCTGCCCATCTGCATCATTGGGACGGCGGGAACTGTCAATACCGGCGCCATCGATGATCTGCAGTCGCTGGCCGAAATTGCTCGCGAATACAACGTCTGGTTTCGTATGGATGGAGCTTTTGGCGCGTGGGCTCGCATCTCGGCGAAGCTCAAACCGCTGGTGGCGGGCATGGAGAAGGCGGACTCCATCGGTCTCGATCTGCACAAATGGATTTACCTGCCGTTTGACTGTGCCTGTGTGCTGGTGCGCGATGGCGGTTTGCACGGCGCCGCGTTTGCCTCTACGGCATCCTATCTAACCCAGTATGAACGCGGGGTAATCGCCGGTGGGTTACCCTTCGCCAACCTGGGAATTGATCTGACGCGGAACTTCAAGGCGCTCAAAGTGTGGATGTCATTCAAAGCGCATGGCCTGGACCACATCGCCAAAGTGATTGATCAAAACGTTGACGACATTCGTTATCTGGCAGAGTGCATCCGGCAGTCGGACGAACTGGAGTTGCTGGCGCCAGTGCCCTTGAACATTATGTGCTTCCGCTACGTCCGTCCGGGACTCTCCGACGCAGCTTTGAACCGGCTGAACACTGAGGTGCTGCTGCGAATTCAGCACCGATTTTCATGAACCAGAATGAACCCTAAAATCAGGTAGTAGATGATCCAGAGAAAAACAGTTTTTTATTATCCAGCCAGGGGATAACCATATCTTTAAACTTTTCCATTTCGCTGAGCAAGGCCGGCAGATTTCTTT
>JACOSC010000012.1 GCA_016179055.1 Acidobacteriota bacterium | reverse complement strand
GTCCCCTTCAGGGACCGGATGCCGTAGGGTCACCTTTTGTCGATAGGCTCCTCAGCGGACTCCTTGAACAGTTACGTTTCTTCTTGGTATCTGCTTGCCGTCTTCGCAAGCTGAGGGACTCCTACGGAGCTTACATCGTACCGAAATCACACCCATACGGAGGTTATCTTAGTGCGAGCTGCTTACACCGGTTTTCATGATCTCGCGTAGTAGGACTGTGGCATAGGCGCCTTTCGGAAGCTCGAACGATATCGTCAGGCCATGAGTCGTCATCTCTACGCCCGTATGACTAACGCGCGCCCGTAGGAAGCGGCGGGAGCCGTACCAGCAAGCCCGTTTAAGCGGAAGGCTCTGCGTCATGTCCATCGATATTCCCTCCTGCTGAAGCACCGCCGCTTCCAAGGCACCGGCTTGGCCGAGGGGCATCATCATACGATAACCAAAAAGTGGGCCGGTGGCGCTTATCTCAAACGCCGCGGCCCGCGGCCGCTCGTTTTCTACGTTCTCAATCACGAAAAGGCCACCCGTAGAGTGCTTCATGGCGATGTCGCCTTCCAGCAGCGTTGGAAACCAACCCTCGTCAATGCGCCGGGCCAGGTACCGGTTAAATAAATAGGACTGGTAAGCTTCCCTCTCCAGGCGCAACTCTCGACGCAGTGGCCGCCGCGGCGGGTGCGTTACCCATTGGCGAGCGCGCCCGAAATCTCCGCCATGGCCAAATCGCTGCTCTCCGAAATAATTAGGCAAGCCGCACTGCGCCAGGGCGTCGAGAACCGCTTGGGCACGGTCCGCCGCGTCCGGTTGGACGTTGCGAATTAATAGGCGAAAGAGATTTCCAGCGAGATGGCCGATACGCAGCTTATTGTGATGGCGTGCCACGCTCAAGACTCTTGCACGGGCGCCATTCAAGCGAAGCGCATCGACGTCGCTGATTCCGGGAATTGAAATGGTTTGCCGGGCGCGAGCCCACTTGTCTTTGAGCCCAGCGAATCCGATCCGACGGGGCGAAATGGAAAAAATCTGGGCGGCGTGGGCCACCAATTCATGCGTGCTGATGCCTTCCTTCTCGACCAGTAGATAAAGATGCTCGCCTTCGCCGCAAGGCTGATAAAGCGGAATCTCTTCAACTTCAAAATCTGCCGGCTGCTGTTTGATGATCCCGCCGATCCCCCCCAAGTCGGGGGTGACGTAAGGTCCTATGTCCATCGGGAGCGTTCTCAAGAATGGTAAGGCCTGACCCGGCCGAGCCGGAACCAACCAGGTTAAAAAAGGTGGGACAGGCATCTTGCCTGTCCACACAAGCGGGGCGCCTGTGTCTGGAGTCTGGACATTTTGGTGGCCCGAAGTGCCGCGCCCCGACAAGGTCGGGGCGGCAGCAAAAGCCAGGGGCGTGAATCCCAGGAACGTGCCACTCCTATACTATAAGCCCCGCTCTGCGGAGCGACACCATGTTGGCATTCCTCCGGTATGGCGCTTTCGCCCTGCAGAGCGGGGCTCTTCCGGCTTCGGAGACAATCTGGCTCTACCACCTTGCGGGACCAAAAAGATGTCCGATCTCCTGAAAGCGGCTGGAAGCCGCTTCCACCTAGCGTGGCGCCCTTGCAGGGTCGCTCAAGACTCCTCATGCTCAGCGTCCTTTTGACAGCCGATTGGCGAGGAATGGCGGCAATCTGGCCTCCAGGATCTTACGTTGGGTGGCTTCCTTGGCGTATTCATAGCGCATAAATTCAATGCATTTCTGCTCGGTATCCAATACGGCAAAGCTTCCCCGCGCATCTCCATCGCGCGGCTGACCCGTCGAGCCCGGATTAATAAGGTACTGCTGAGCGCCGGTCAAATCGAGCGTATAGCGGTCGTTGTGTTTGGGTATACCGTAGAGCACGGTTTGCGAGGGGCCCAAATTGAAAATTATGGGTAGATGACTATGCCCAAAGAAACAGATGGGCGTATTGAACGCGGAGAATTGCGGCCGGGCGTCCTCTTCGTAAATAATGTACTCATCCTCACCGAGCGGCGCTCCGTGCGCCAGCGTGATGAGCGAGTCTACGGTAACGGGCCCTTGCGGCAGGCGTCGTAGGAAGGCCAAGTTCTCGGCCGTCAAATGGCGGCGGGACCAGAGCGCAGCCTCCAGGGCGTAGCCCACGAAGAATTCGCCATCTTCGAGGCCGGCCACCACTTTATCATGGTTTCCCCGCACCATCGCCTGCACCGGAAGTTGGCGAACTCGGTCAATCACTTCATTGGGATTGGCGCCATAGCCGACGAGGTCACCTAAGATTAAAACCTGATCGTACTCTTGGTAATCCAAGGCCGCGTCGAGCGATTCAAGGTTGGAATGCAGATCGGAAATGATTAGATATCTCATAAGTATCGGCGCAATGATGACATTAATGGGTTACTATAGCATTCGCGTGACTAAAAAACAAACCTGGGCGAGGCTGCCGCGTAGACCAACAGCGGCTCATTCCTTCCGCCTGTGGGCCTTCGCCAAAATGGCTCCAGTGAGCTGGCGCTCACCGGCAAGACGACCTATGTCACTTTCCCGTGTAGACGCGCCGGCGCCCATTGAAACAGCCAACATTAACCGACCTAAGAATGGCCTCTGTCCTATCAAATTTTTGCGACTGTTTCCGCACTGATACAGAACCGGGAGCGGTAGCGACCGGGTGCGTCGCGGCCCCGGCCTACCCGTCTCGGCCTACCCGCCCGCTACCGCAGGCGGTTCTGTTTTCATGGTTCTCAGAACAATAGCTTGAGCGCGAACTGAACTTCGCGGCGTCCACTTTTGAGATCGATCTTACCAAATAACGGTGAATTGTAGTTTGTTTCGGGAGTCCCCAGCGGATGAATATTGAAAGCGTTGAAAAGCTCGGCGCGGAATTGCAGCTTTACTTGCTCCTGCACTTGAAAGTTCTTAAACAAGGAGAGGTCGTAGTTTTGGAACCCGGGCCCTCGAACGTTCGGCAAGAAACGGCCGAGATTGCCGATCTGATAGGGAGCTGGGTCTGAGAACATACTGCGGTCGTCATTATAGAACCAGTGATACATGTTCCGCTGCGAGGAGGGCAACGCAATGTTGGTCCCG
Source organism: Acidobacteriota bacterium (assembly GCA_016179055.1). GTDB lineage: Bacteria > Acidobacteriota > UBA6911 > JACOSC01 > JACOSC01 > JACOSC01. The sequence goes on along the minus strand of JACOSC010000012.1, from coordinate 16,094 downwards.
TCCGTATTCGGCCGTGTGGCGGTTCCGGGTAACCGCCGATTGTCGGTAACGCCGGTGATGCGCAACGGGCGCCCATTTTGCGCCGAATAGATCCCGTTTAACTGCCAGCCGCCGAGAAGACCATTCCGCCGAGGTCCCCAATGGCGACCCAGCGGCCGGCCTTGGCCAATCGGCAGTTGCGCGGTGAAGCTCATGACCAGTCGACGCGAGGCATCGAGCGGCGAAACACTGCGCTCGGCGCGCCGGTTGGAGAGCGTCTGCCAAGGGGCGCCGTCATCGAGGAACCCCAAGTGGTGACTCGAGTCGCTGATCAGCTTGCCGCCGGTAAAAGAAATCAGGAAATTATAGCCGCGGCTGAAACGCTTATCCATTTTAAACTGGAGAGAATGATAAATCGAATTGCCGATAGCAGCATCCACAATTTGTACGCCGCCATATTGCGGATAGGCTACTAACAATTGCCAACGCTGCAGCGTTGAGCTGGCGCCCAGCGAGCTGTTGCGCGGCAGCACATTATAAAATGGGTTCGGAACCCGTTGCACCAATTCCTCGCCCAAGGCATAATAGCGGCCATCCAGGGCGTTGATGTTGTAACGCTCCGCCACGGGAAGCCGCACGCCGCGATTGCCTGACCATTGCGCTTCAATCGACAAATTCTGGCCGATAGTACGTTGCACACCCAGGTTGAACTGTTGCGCGTAAGCCGCCTGCTCGTCGCGCCGGAAGACGATAATGCCGTTGCCCAGGTTGGCCATAGTTCCAATGGCTCGACCTTGCGGGCGTGAGAGTCCATCACCGAAAACGTTGCCGATAGTATCGCTGATGTGCAGCCCGTCTCGCAAACTCGCCCATGAGGTGCTGTTGGCCGAACCGTAATCGCTGACTTCCTGTCGGAGCGCAAAGGGAAGAAAAAAGATCCCGTACCCGCCGCGCACGACTAAGTGGTCGCTCACACGATAGGCAAAGCCAAAACGCGGGCCGAAGTTGTGGTAGATGTTACGGCGCGTGGCGCTGGGATTGCCTTCGCCGACAAATTGAAATACCCCGCGCAATTCCGGGTTATTGAGGAATAGGCTGCGGTCCACGCGATCGGCGATAGGACTGATCGGGCTGGGATCAAAATAGCCGATGCGATTGTATCGTTCTCCTGTGCCAATTTCTGAATCCCAGCGGAGGCCGAGGTTGAGTATGAGATCTTTAGAGACCTTGTAGTCGTCCTGTAAGTAAAAAGCATAATAGGTATTTCCCAGAGTGACCGGTGAGCGTATCTCCATGTTGGCGCTGCCCACGCCCAACAAGAAGCTGGCCAGCGAGTAGCCTTCCTCTTGTTCCACGCGCACGCCGGGGCCCGCCACGGGCGCAGTCAGGGTCTTGTCAAACGAGAAAGAGCCCGTGGCATTGATGGTCTGGAAAGCATTGAAGCGAATTAAACGGTATTCGTAGCCGATCTTGAGAGCATGCCGTTTGCGCGTGCGTGTGAGATTTCCCTGCGCCGAGAAAGTATCGCGCGGCTGATTGTTATAGCCGGCCCCGCCCAGCGTATTGTTGCTGCCCGATACGTCAATACCGCCGATGTAGAAATTGGGAAAGTAGAGTACGGCGGCCTGATCTTTGATCAAGGAGGGCAGCCCTAAGCTCGTCGGATCAAACCCCAACGTAGCCGGCCGCTGATTGGCCCGATAACGCGTATAGGCTAGCCGGTTGTTCATGAGAGTTCCAGCGTTGAAGGTATAAGTGTCGTTGAGCATTATGTTGTGAAAAATATCTAAGATCTGCCCCAGATTATAACCGGCGGGGTTGCCCAGCTTATTGACGGCGCGATCGGCATCGATACGGCTCCACGAAAAGCGCCCCGAGACACCGTGCTTACCGCTGAAGGCGTGGTCGGCCTTGATGTCAAAAATATCCTTATAACGCTTAACCGTGGTGGCGTAAGCATAATTCCGAAAGTTAAGATAACAGTTGCGCGGGTCCTCGGCGCAGTCGGCGGCGCGATTCGGCAACGGAATGTATTGTAGAATCCGCTGAGCTGCGGGATGGATAGGAATATTGATTCGGTTGTCCGGAAAGGCATCCCGTATATACCGTCCGCCGGAGTCAATGCCGGAAAACGGATTGAAGATCTTGACCGGCGTTGGCTGACCGTTTTTAATGATGAAGGTGTTGGAGAAGTCGCCGCGCCGCTCCGCCTCGGTGGGAACGGTTAACGTTCCCGAACTGGGTATGCCTTGTCGCAGCCCTTCGAAATCCACAAAAAAGAAGGTACGATTTTTGCCATTGTACAATCCCGGCAAGCGCACAGGCCCTCCGAAGTTAAAGCCGAACTGATGCCGTTGAAAGCCCGGTCGGCATGGGATGCGTTGGTCATTCTTATCTCGGCAGAGGCGATCTCGGTTGTTCTGCCAGGTATTGGCATCGAGGGCGCTGTTGCGCATGAATTCATAAACGGAGCCATGAAACAAGTTGGATCCAGATTTGGTCACGACGTTGACCACGGCGCCGCCGGTCCGGCCAAATTCGGCCGAGTACGGGTTGGTCTGCACGCGAAACTCTTGCGTGGAATCCACGGGCGGAATGTGAGCGACGCCGTTGAAATCGCCGACCGTATCCGGGGCGCCGTCGAGCAGCACTTCATTGGTGCTGGCGCGACCGCCATTAGCGGAAAACTGCGAGGTGAAGACGTTGCGATCGGTAAAATTATTCTGTGTAAAAACGCCGGGAACCAAGGCGACAAAGGCAAAGGGATTGCGTTCGTTAAGCGGCAGGTCCTCGACGAATCTATGCTCGATGACTTGCCCAAAAGAGCCGCTCTCGCTTTCGAGCAGCGGGGCAGTGGCCGAGACCTCCACGGTTTCCGTGGCGCTGCCGATTTCGAGCACAGCGTCCAAGCGGGCGGCCTGACCAACGGTCAAGGTAATATGGCTCTGAAAAGTTTTGAAGCCGGGCAATTCCATCGTCACCTGGAAGTCGGAAGGTTGTAGCTGGAAGGCGCGGTACAGCCCGGTTTCGTCAGTAAGAACTCGCGCCGACTGATTGGTTCTAAGGTTGATGACGACGACGGACACGTTCTGCAGAACGCCGCCGCTGGTATCAGTCACGGATCCGGTAAGCGTAGCCTGAAATGATTGTGCAAAAAGGTGTGAACAGGCTAGGCCGCCGATTAGAAAGGTCAATCCTACGATAATCGTATAGACACGCTTCTCCATAATCTATCCTCAAGGCAAACGCTTCCCAAGGCCTTACATCGATTGGCCAAACGCCAAAGGAACGAACTATAAAATTATCCCAGAACCCGGAGCGCTGTCAATGAAAGATTTCTTCCCGGGTGATTCATCGCAAGGCGCCCCTGGGAGCGCCGGCATCTTGCCGGCAAAGGCTATTCCTGGAGCTAGCCGACGTTCCGGCTGGGAGCCGGCGCTCCCAGGAAGGGAAGCGACAACGGTCCTTAACCGTATGGCGAACGATAGCGAGCTGGTCCTGCAAGGCTTAATCCATGCGTCTTGATGGCGCGATAAATTCACTTTGCGCTTGTCAGTCTGGTGCAGAGCCTATACAATGATGAGTAGAATTTGGTAGGAAAAGGCGTAACTGTTCACGGGGATCGGGGGTCAGGGATCAGAGGCTGAGGGCGCGGGGATGCCGATGACTGTTAGGAATTATCGGGATTCAGAGATTGAGTAATGGCGCGGATGCTTAAAGGATTGTGGACGGTTTGAAAAAGAAATCCAACCAATATCGCCTGATCCTCGACCCCTGACCCCCGTGAATGGTTACGAGCAGGCTTTATGATTGCACGATAAAGTGAGGACTGACTTCTTCTATGGCCGATATAACAGGACGAACGCCGCCGGATGGATTGGAGCCGGTTTGGATTCCGACTCCCCCTAAATTGCCCGAAGAGACCATCTTTTTAAATCCGCCAACGCCCGCCGCGGATGACGCGGTCGCCGGTCATGATGCCCTGCCGCTTGGTGGAAAGGCCATCGATACGGCTTACGTCCCCATCCTAGGAGAAAGGGTTCGGCGCGCGCGTCGACAGCCGGCTATGAGCGATCGCGCGTTGGCTCTGATTGAAATCCTCTTTGCCAGCGGCATTGTCAGCAATACGGCCGCGTACGCGGTTATACAGGCCATGTACGGTGTTGACCCCGAGCGCTTGCTCAGGAGCCCAAGAATCCTGTTTTATTTTCTCCTACTGGATACGATCCTTCTGCTTTTTACGATTTATTTCTTTCTCCGCTTGCGCCGTAGAAACTTTGTAGATCTCGGTTTATCGACGCGAGCTTTTGGCGCCAATATTGGGTATGGTTTGCTGAGTGTGTTAGGACTGTTGCTTCTAACCGGGGTTATCAGTGCGATATTCAAACATTGGTTGCCGGATCTTTATATGACAACCAATCCCATGCTCGAGGTCATACAGAGCCCGACGGACCTGGCCTATTTCCTGGCCTCGGGAATTCTGGCCGGCGGTCTCCGGGAAGAAATCCAAAGGGCGTTTGTTCTCACACGCTTTAAGGAGTACTTGTTTGGCGCTTTACCGGGCCTCATTATTTGGAGCGTTTTTTTCGGCTACCTGCACTATACCATGCAAAGTTTACAGGGCGCCGTAATCACCGGGCTGATTGGCTTCTGCTTGGGTCTATTGTTTCTGTGGCGTCACAATCTCTACGGACCGATTGCCGGACACGCGGCCTTTAACACGATACAACTCATATGGTTTTGGTGCGCCTATCGTTCCGGCGCGTAGCCCCCAATTGCTAAAGTTTGTAAATGCTTCCCATCGGCCATGGAGGCGGTGATCGCGCGGAATTCTATGATGCTTGTCGGATTGACGGGGGGCGTGGCCAGCGGCAAGAGCCACGTCGCCAAGGTGTTTGCTGAGCTGGGCGCCTACCTTATTGACGCTGACCGCTTGGCGCACAGCATGATCCTGCCGGGGACGGAAGCGTACCGAGAGATTCTCGAGCACTTCGGCCATGATATCCTTGACCCGAGCGGCCTGATTAATCGCAAGCGGCTGGGGGACATCGTCTTTTCTGATCCGCCGGGGCTGCAAAAATTAAATGAGATTGTGCACCCGCGCGTGTTTTCCGAACAGAATCGCTTGGTGGCGGAATTCGCGCAACGCAGTCCCAACGGGATTATAATCTTCGATGCGGCGCTCCTGGTTGAAACCGGCGCTTATAAGCGCGTCGATAAGAACGTTGTGGCTTATTGTGATCCTGCTGTTCAACTCTCTCGTTTCATGACGCGTGACCACTTAACCGCCGAGGAGGCGATGACCCGCATTCGTACGCAACTGCCCATCGCCGAAAAACTTCGTATTGCCGATTATCGGATCGACACCTCCGGAACATTTAAAGAAACGCGTGCGCAAATTGCGCGCATATTTCAGGACTTACAACGCATGGTCCGTCTCGACATGAAATGAGGCGCCCGATGTAAGCACCGGGCTGGTCGAAAGTGGCAGACTAGTGGGTTATGACTGAGCGAGCAGTGTGGAGAGGTTCTGAGAAAAAAGCGAGCGGGGAAGCACAATGTCGGCGCCCGCCGCAACGGCCGCGGCCTTTAAATCCACTTGCACATGGGAAAGAAACGCAATGAGGCGGATGGCTTTCGTATCGGCGGCTTTTTTCAAGGCCTGTATGCTTTCGAGCGGCCGGCAGCCGCTTGAATTTAGGTCGATCAAGATCAATGCAGGACAAAGCGCCCGCGCTTTATCTAATATCTCGTCAGGCGTCCGCGCGATTTCAACGACCACTCCTACCGCCTTGGCCGCTGCCTCAATTTTGGCCGCAAAGTAGAGATCATCCACCGCAGCCAATACAGGTCCCGGCATAATTCCGCGTGCTCTCAATAAATCTCGGTAAACCATCGGGGAGAGGCCCTCAGGGCCGTCACTACTCCCCTAAATATTCTTCAAAGTGTTCGCAAAGATCCACCAAGGTCTTTACGCCAAAGCCGGTGGCGCCGGGATCGTAGTACTTCCACTCCTTATCCAGCATGAATGGGCCCGCAATATCGAGATGAACCCACGGCGTGTCTTTCGGCACAAATTCCCGCAAGAAAAGCGCCGCGGTGATGGCGCCGGCCACGGTGCCGCCAACGTTGTTAATATCGGCATAAGGAGTTTTCAACATGTCTCGATATTCTTCAATCAGCGGCAACTCCCAGAATACTTCGCCCTGTGCCTCTCCGGCGCGTTTGACGGCGCCGGCCAGCGCCTGGCTCGTGCCAAGAATGCCGGCAGCGCCGTGACCGAGCGCGCGCACGCAAGAGCCGGTCAACGTGGCAATATCCACAATGTGCGTGGCCTTTTGCTCACCGGCGGTATAAAGGCCATCGGTCAGGATCAGTCGTCCCTCGGCGTCCGTATTGTCCACCATGATGGATTTGCCGTTCTTGGCGTAAAAAATATCTCCCGGACGTTGGGCAAGGGCATCGGGAAAATTCTCGGCGGTCGGCACAATTCCGACCACGTTGATCGTCGGCTTTAGTTGTCCAATGGCTTGCATGGCGTAGAGCACCGCGCCGCCGCCCGCCATGTCCCCTTTCATTTCAAACATCTTATCGGCGGGTTTGATGGAGATGCCGCCGGTATCAAACGTAATGCCTTTGCCGACCAGAGCCAAGGTGTGCCGCGAGGGTTTGGCCGGCCGATAGCGCAACGTGATTAAGCGCGGCGGGTGCTGGCTGCCACGGCCTACGGCGATCAACCCGTTATAGCCTTGCTTCTGCAATTCCTTCTCGTCGAGAATTCGACACTTCAAGGCGCGTGCCTTGGCGATCTTTGCGGCGACTTCCGCCATGACTTGCGGGTACACTTCCGCTCCCGGCTCGTTGACCAGTGTGCGGCAATCATTGACCGCTTCGGAAACGGCGCCGAAACGGCGCAACACGGCCTGGTTCGTCGCCTTATCGGACTCGTGACCGACAATCTCCAAGTGCACTTCTTTAAAGAACAGATTTTTTTCCGTGCGATACTTGTCAAAAGTGTAGGCGCCCAGCAGCGCTCCTTCAATCACTGCGCCGACGAAGGGCTGCGCCTCGGAACTGTTCATGACCACCGCCACGCGCCGGTATTGAAAATCCTTGGCCAGTTGCAATGCGCGCGCGACAAAAATCTTAACCACTTCACCCAGAGGATAATTCTTATTTAACGACGTTGAGAAAAGAATAAAGGTCGGTATCTTGGCGTCATGATCCAAGTTAGTTACGTATTCCCGTTTAAGGCGCTTTTCCTGATAAAGCCGACGGGCGCGTTCAATCGCGCGCTGGACCGCTAACGCATCCACGTCGTGAAGCGTCTTGCTCTCGTCGAGAATAACCACCAACAAATCCGCTTCCAAGGCCGAGATCGGCTTGTAGCTGAACGTGACTTTCATAACTCCAAGTCTCCATTAAATTCAGGGGCTGTATATTAAAAAGCTGCCGCTGGATAAATTGCCGGCAAGGGGAGATATTATACGGGTATTTGAGGAGGGAATCAAATGTTCAAATTGTGCGCTTTTTTTTTACGGCCTATTATTTAAGACAAGCGGCAGGATGCCGCTTCTACCTTCCCGATTGTGCAACGCCCAGTGACTTCATCACCTCTTTCAGCCGCTCCAGCCGGCGAGACCGGACAGGGTATGTCTAGCTCTGTACAATCCCCTTTTATGGTCTCGGAAACATTGGTAACGCCTCCTGGGAGGGGAGTCTTATTATGATCAGCTATCAAAAATCTGAAGAGGGCGAAGATACTCAGGGGATATCGTTCGGCCCGACCGCGGTCCGGCCTTTTCTGTGGCCCCTTACCGTAAAGCGACTATGGGTGTTATTTTTATGGACGTTCCTTTTTATAATTGGAAATAGCCTACAGGCTGCGGAAAAGGATTCGCCCATGTCTGAGGCCACAAATTCTTCAGTCCGTAGCGAGGCCGTGAAGACGAATATACCGCCAACCGTGGCCCCCAAACCGTCTGAATTTACCGAGCGCGAGCGGTTCCTGTTGGAACGGATCGAGCAACTCGAGCGACGACTCGCCGAAGTGGAAGCGCGCCCGGTCGCCGGCACAAAGGACTTGGCGTCTGTCGCGGTGTCCGTGAGGGAAATTCAAGCGCAAGCTACCCAAGTCGATTCACTCCAAATGGCGAACTCTACCCGTTCTTTGGCTCCGCCGCCTCAGGTTCCCTCACCCCGGATTGGATCAACCCGTGGATTAACGGAAAAGAAGGAGCCGTTTGCGTTCGCGGACTTCACCTGGTTGACCGGCAACCCCCGCACGAAAGAATCGCCGATCGAGACGAAAATCTTTACGGGCGAAGTCCGGGCTGACGTCGCCTTTCACAACTCGTTCAACCATCCGAAGGACAACACGATCGTGGGGTCCAGCGAAGTCTTTCGCTCGGGCGAACTCCAGGTCACGCAGTTCGGCATCGGGGGCGACTTCCATTATAATCACGTGCGCGGCCGGCTGATGACGCAGTTTGGGATGTATTCGCAAACAACCCCGCGCGGCGATTCCAGCCCCGCACGCGGCCAATGGAACCTGGACAATGCTTACCGCTACCTTTCTGAAATCAATGGCGGATACCACTTCGACAAGTGGAATGGGATCAACGTCGATGCCGGGATCTTCATGTCTTATGTCGGCCTCTTCAGTTACTATCAATTCGACAACTGGGCGTACCAGCCGTCGTACGTCTCGTCCAACACGCCCTGGTTCTTTAACGGCGTAAGAATTCAGATTTTTCCCAGCGACAAACTAAAAATCGAGCCTTGGATCATCAATGGATGGCAGTCGTACGGCAAGTTCAACAAGGCCCCCGGTCTGGGCATGCAGGTCTTGTGGCGACCGAACGGCTCCGTCTCGATGCTTGCCAACCATTACTGGGGCACCGACACGCTGGGTAACCCTGATCGCAAGCGCATACATAGTGACGACAGTATCCAGGTCAAGTACTTGGATCGGCCGGAGAGAGCCCTCAGCAAGGCCGCGTTCACGCTGACGGTCGATGCCGGCTGTGAATACGGCGGCGGAGTGAGTTGCAAGGGCGGCTCTCCGGGTCGCCCTGCGCAGTATTTCCTTGGTTTCATGGCCTACAACCGCCTATGGCTTCACAAAGACCTGTTCGGTCTGACCTTCGGCGGTGGTGCGATCACGAACCCGGGCCGCTATCTGGTGCTGTTGCCGCCGATCAATGGCGCCACCGCGTTCTCCGGAACGCCCTACTTCACAGCGAATCCTGGGAACCCGTACAAAGCGTGGGACGCTTCGGCCACCTTCGATTACATGCCCAAGCAGTTTGTGACTTGGCGTGTGGAGTACAATCATCGCGCGGCCAATGTGCCGTACTTTGCCGGTCCGGGGGCGTGACGCCGCCGGGTGGCAATTCGGGTCCGGTGGGCTCCGTGGTACCCGGCTGGTCCCCGGATCTTCTGAAATTCGAGCGACGGTTCACCATCGCTCTGCTCATCAAACTCTGATCCGATCGCCGAGGATTACGATGCACACTTGGTACGGCCCGCCCTAATGATTCCGAGGGTTTGAAGTGGCCGAAGGAGTCGGTATGGCGGGCCGTTTACGAGTTGTCACCTACGGTTTAGAACCCAATAGCATAGGGAATCCATTTTAGTAAACCAGCCTGTCCGTTTGGCAAAGGGGGACTCCTTCCGTCATTTGATCGTGGCCTTCCATTTCCACGGACCGGGATATTTTGTACAGTGATAGGTGCCGGAGACGGTCCGCCCGCTTAGAGTGCCATCGTAGTCGCAATCGTTTCCGTCACTACTTTGTCGCCGCTTGATCGAGACCCTATTCCCCTGGAAGGTGATTTCGAGCACGGCCGTAATCCCGCCCCAGCGGGCGTCGAACGTGTTACTGTTTGCGCGCCGTCGCCACACGCCATGAAATCCGCTTTCTTCCTCATCCCACACGGTGCCCATGTCGGCCGTGATCGGAGCGTCGTAAGGCGAGTTGTTGGCTCTCGACCAGGCTTGTTGGTCGGCGCACTGTTGCATCTGCTGAATATAAGGAGCGCAGACAGCCATAGCCGTTCCCCACGCTCCAGGATCCTTAATTGTGACACCATGCAACGGAATCGTCGTGTTTTTGTAGATGCACGTTTGATACGAACAGATCGCTTGATAACACGGCCCGTACAATTCATTGCCTTTTTTCAGGCAGTCTCGGTAAAAGAACATCTCATTTCCAAGGCTCTGCGGTGATTGGCCAAACGCCATTCCCAAAGAGACCAGAAAAGAGAATAAGGAAGCCATCAAAAGAATTCGCTGTGAGGGGCTAGCGCCGTATCGTAGCTTCGCCAGACATTTGGCTATAGCTGACCGCGCCTTCGGAAGGCTTGTAATTGTCATGACATTTTCCTCCTTTATTGAATTGGCCGCTCTCACAAAGTGTGAGACATGAATTTCATGGTGCGGTGTTCTTAGTTGTTAGCTTCCCTGCATTAGCAAAGGGATGAGCAGGAAGGGGGAAATTTTGCCGGTGCGCGACGATTCGTTCGCCAACCGGCCCTACGCGCCTCTAGGCCGAAATAACACAAACCTCTCTGTTCTCGCCTAATCCCTATCGGCGAGGAGAAAAAAAACTTTAGAGGTCAATTATGCGGTCTGGTCAGCGCCGTGTGCCGTAGCCGAGCAATAGAATGAATTCACGAAAGATTCCTTGATCGGACGTTTGCGAATGCGCTTCGTGCATGATCTTGATGGCCTGAAAGGGCGTGAAGGCTTTCTGGTAACATCGATTGGTGGTCAAGGCATCATATATGTCCGTAATTTTAACAATTTTTGCGTATAGATGAATCTCCTTATAGGTAAGCCCGTGGGGATAGCCTTTGCCGTTGCAGGCCTCATGGTGCTGTTCAATCACTAACACGGAATCGGACGAGATGGATGGAAAGGCCATAGTAATGGTCGCGCTTTCGGCACGGGGTTCTCCCGGCGGCGAAGGCATTTTCGGCGAAGGTGCGACCATGCGTGACCCCGAGAGCGGGTGAGTTTGCATGACTTTCCACTCATCCTCCGAGAGCTTGGTCGGCTTATTTAAGATGCTAAGGTCTATTGTACATTTCCCGACATCATGAAGAAGGGCTCCCACTCCAAGCGCCAGAAATTCGGTTTGTGACTTGAAACCCAGGCGTCGGGCCAAGCCGATTGAAAGCGTACATACGTTGACCGAATGCGTATACGTATAATAGTCATGCGATGTAATATTAAGCAGATTAAAGAAGGCTCCCTTTTGCGTTAGGATAAGCTCCACTAAACTCCTGACCGCTTCCTTGGCTCTTTTTACCGTGGTTCCTGAGCGCGGATCTTCAAGCACATCTTTCACAAGATGAGTAGCCACCGAGTAAAATACTTTTGATTTCGTTCCCATATCGACACGGTCATCATGTAATATACGGGACAGATTCGACTCCAAATAACGATGCGGGGCCGGATCCGCTCGACGCGCATACAACTGCGGCGCCTCGCCATCTCCAAGGCAAGTATAAAATGTCGTGATATCGTTACATTGCATTCTGCGCATCTTTTCCGCGTCAAAGGTCGATCCGGCCCGGGCAAATAAGACGTGATTGCCGTTGCGAAGGATATAGAGATCAAAATCAAGTCGATGGCCGGAAGGAACCGCATCAATGGGAACGGCCATGAATTCAGCCCCGTAGGAAACTTGTTTGTGCGGGTTCTCTGACGTCATCATAGCGTGAAATCTATCGGCAATTTGAGAGAATAAGTTTAGTTGTCAGGGGTCAGTTGTATCTGACGAGTTGTAATTGTGCTGAAACTGAAACGGGCAAAATATTTATGGGAGGTCGCCTTCCACGCTTTATTCAGGCGGATATTTGACGGTTTTCCAGCAACATCAAATTTTTTTTATTTTACTTGTTTAGTTCCAGCTCGACCGGGTTACGTTGTGGTCAAGATGAATTTATAAAGATCTGAAGTTCGATCATAAGAAACGTCCGGACGCCAAAATCCAGCCCGCAGGGTCCTGGAGTTTGGACATTTTTAGGGAGTAGGGTACTGCTTACAAACCCAAGCTCCGCAGGAGCGAGCTATAATAGCCAGGGGCTAAGCGAAGCGCCGCCCCTGGAAAGAAAGCGTCCCCAGCACGCCAGCCCTGTAAGGGCGCACTACTGGAGATCAGTTCCTTGTCCACCGTCGTTGTCTTCCATCCGTATTCATCGAGCAGCAGGGTAGCGCGCCCTTTCAGGGCGCATAGCTTCGGCCATATTACGTACCAGGGGCGGCGCGGCGCTTGCCCCTGGCTATTATAGCCCGCTCCTTCAGAGCTACGCGAACAAGCTTCGGGCTCGGGCGGGGCGCTCGCTCGAAGTAGTGGGGACGAAAGGATCGCGCGGGGCTGTGGCCCATGTCCAAACGCCAGAACCCCCGTGCTGGGCTGGCTCCGCTACCGTCTGATAGGCTTATGATCGAATCTCAGGATAGTTCAGTAATAGTTGTAAATACGTCAAACGTGCATCACGTGATTTTTTCGTCCGGTTGGCTTTTACCACTGGCCGCTGACTACGGGCCGCGGCCATTGAGTCGCTCTAAGTCCCCGTTGTACTTGACAGTACAGGCATGCTCTGGTAAGGTAATGATTAAATTTTTGCAGGCGCGTAGCTCAGGGGAAGAGCACTTCCTTGACACGGAAGGGGCCAGCGGTTCAAATCCGCTCGCGCCTACCATATGCGAGGCATACGCCCTTGGCGTGGTACGTTTAGTTAACCAATAGGGGCACGGCTTGCCGTGCCCCTATTGGTTTTGGCTGAACGGTTAGCCGGGCGAGTCTCCGTAGAGTGAGGTTATGTACATGCAGGCCCGAGCGGCCGATGGCCAAATAATTGAAGTGCAATCTCCGGATGAAGCCCTGGAAGTCTACCGTCACAGCACATCCCATTTGATGGCTTTGGCAGTTACGGAGTTGTATCCGGACACGCGACTGGGCATTGGCCCCGCCATTAGTGATGGCTTCTTTTATGACTTCCAGCGTGGGACCTCCTTTGCCGAAGAGGATCTGGCGAAAATTGAGCAGAAAATGCGGGATCTAGTGGCGCAAGATTTACCCTACCAGCCGGCGATCGTTTCGGTCGAGCAAGCCATTAAGGAATTTGGCGGCCGCGACGAACAACTTAAGGTAGAGTTGATCAAGGAAAAGTGCGATGAGCGGCTCTCGTGTTATCGCGTGGGCAGCTTAGTGGATTTTTGCACAGGCCCGCACGTGCTTTCCACGGGTCACATAGATCCGAAGACTTTTAAAGTGGTAAGCCTGGCTGGTTCGTACTGGAAAGGCGATGAAAAACGCGACCGCCTGCAGCGGATTTACGGCACGGCCTTTCTAACGGAAGCGGACTTACACGACTACGTTCATCGGCTGGAAGAAGCGAAAAAGCGCGATCACCGCCGACTGGGCAAGGACCTCGACCTCTTTAGTATTCATGAGAAAGCCGGCGCCGGTTTCATCTACTGGCACCCCAAAGGCGCCTGGCTGCGACATACGATTGAGAGCTTTTTGCGTGAAGACCTGTTGCGCCGCGGTTATCAATTTGTCGTTACGCCGCATGTCGCCAAGATGGATTTATGGCGGACTTCCGGGCATGCCGATTACTATCGACAGAACATGTACCTGCTGAACATTGAGGGTGAAGAGTTCGCCCTGAAGCCGATGAACTGTCCGGAGCATGTGACGATCTTTAAGACGCATCGGCATAGTTATCGCGAGTTGCCGATTCGTATGGCCGAGTTCGGCACGGTATATCGGTTTGAGAAATCAGGTGTGCTCCACGGAACTTTGCGTGTGCGCGGCTTTACACAGGACGATGCTCACATCTTCTGTACGCCGGATCAAGTTTACGATGAAGTCCTTGGCGTTCTCGATTTGGCCGAACATGTGCTGCGCACTTTCGGGTTTGAGAAATATGAAGTGGAATTGTCGGTGTGGGATCCGAATCAGAAGGGTAAATATGTCGGCGAGGCCGCCGATTGGAATCTGGCCACCGCCACGCTGATACGCGCGTTGGAGGCCAAGGGGCTGCCCTACCAGCGCATGGAAGGGGAGGCCGCTTTCTATGGTCCCAAGATCGATCTTAAATTGATTGACGCCATCGGTCGCAAGTGGCAGGCTACTACAGTGCAGTTCGATTTCAATCTGCCGGAGCGATTTGATGCCGGTTATATTGGTCCCGATGCCAAGAATCACCCGGTGGTCATGATTCATCGGGCCATTTTCGGATCGCTGGAGCGGTTTATCGGCATTTTAGTGGAGCACTACGCCGGGGCGTTTCCGATTTGGCTGGCTCCTGTGCAAGCGGCCGTATTGCCGATCAGCGAGAAATTTCACGCGTATGCGAACCACGTGAAACAGGCTCTGCAGAGCGCAGGCCTGCGGGTGCACTTGGATGACCGCAACGAAAAGGTCAATTTGAAAATCCGGGAAGGACAGTTGCAGAAATTTCCCTATATGCTCGTCGTCGGGGGTCGTGAAGAAACGGAAAGAACGGTGGCCGTTCGCAACCGCTTCTTGGGCGATGAAGGCGCCATGCCCCTGGAGAAATTTATCGAGAAAGTGAATGATCTCGTGGCAACCAAGGCTGTGCGGCCTTAATGGCTCCGGTCCAAGGCGGCCGGCCGGATTTGGTTATCCAGAAATAATTATGAACACGGTAGGAGTGAGGTTGCCTCGCTCCTGCAGGTAGGAGGTACGTGAGTAGAAACGAAGTCAGAGTCCGAGTCAACGATCAGATCCGCATCAAAGAGATTCGGGTCATTGGTGATGACGGGCAGCAGCTTGGGGTCATGCACCCCAGAGAAGCGCAACGGATGGCTGAAGAGCGCGGATTGGATCTGGTGGAGATTGCTCCCACCGCTCGTCCACCCGTCTGCAAGTTCATGGACTATGGCAAGTATCAATACGAGGCCAGTAAGCGCGCGCACCAGGCTAAGAAGAATCAGAAGCTTGTCCTGCTGAAAGAAGTAAAACTACGCCCAAAGACCGATGAGCATGACTATCAATTCAAGAAGAATCACATTGTGCGGTTCTTGAGTGATGGGCATAAGGCCAAGGTATCCATACAGTTTCGCGGCCGAGAAGTTACGCATACGGAGATAGGGCGCAGGATGATCAATCGCCTGTTGAAAGAAGTGGAAACCCTCGCGGAAGTGGAAAAGGCGCCGAAGATGGAGGGCTACAGCCTGATCACGATTCTAAGTCCCAAGAAAGGGCTAAAGCCTGCGGGCGGAGGGGAAAGTTCAAGCCCAAAGCGGTCGCCAAAGCCGACCGGGGAAATAGGGAACCGCCTGGCGCCGCCTGAGCCGAGCGCTTTAACGCCGACCCCGGAGATCAAACCGGCCGAGTCGGAGCCTTCCAGCGCGCCGGTCGCCATGCCGACGGAAACGCCTGAGGCCCTCTAAATCTTGGTCCAAAAAGGGCTGGTTGTACGGATTTTTGGCCTTTCCTATGGATAGGGCCCGCCAGCACCGCAGTTGGGTTTGAGGTCCGGCGACGCTTGGTGGCGCCTGGCGCTGAAGGGTAAGAAAGGCTGTCTATCAGTAGATAGCGCCCTCAGCGTCGTTTTACTGAGCAATCCACCAGGCTATGAACTTGTCGAGTACATAAAGTTGAGAATCGGCCTATGGCTGGACGAAAATTACATGAAACCGTCATGATCGCAAGAAAGGAGTGCTTGTGCCGAAACTGAAAACGAAAAAATCGGCGGCGAAACGATTCCGCGTTACCGCCTCCGGAAAGATCGTAAGGCGCCACAGCGGTGCTCGACATATATTAACGCATAAACCGAGGAGCCGGAAACGCAAGCTGACCTCAAAGGGCTTGGTCAGCAAAGCCGACACCGCGCGCGTGAAAAAGATGCTGGTCATTTAAGTCCGAGGCGATGGCCCAGCCGTGATCCGTAACGGAATAAAAGGCTGAGGGTTGATTGCGGACAGATTATTTAAGGAGCTAAAATATGCCAAGAGTAAAACGTGGCCCAAAGCGCGTACAGCGAAGGAAGCGGCTGCTCAAGCTGACGAAGGGTTATTATGGGACGCGCAGCAAACATCATCGCCACGCCAAAGAGGCGATGGCGAAGGCG
>JACOSC010000035.1 GCA_016179055.1 Acidobacteriota bacterium | reverse complement strand
CTGGTATGGGCTCATAGTTCCGGGATCGACATTGATGTATGGATCCAATTTTAAAAAGCCGATGCGAAAGCCCCGCGCTTCCAGCAGACAGCCGATGGAGGCGGATGAAATGCCTTTACCCAAAGAGGATAAGACCCCGCCCGTCACAAAAATGTACTTAACGGTCATGCCACCTCCTATGCGAAGCTTGTTGTCTTTAGTAACGCGGCAATGTATCGGCGCACTATTGGGATGTAAGACCAAAATCATATGCTTTTTGCAAACATTTTTCAAGCGTAATTGTTGCGGTCTGAAGTTTGAACATAAGAAACGCGCGGATGCCAAACTTCAGCCCCAGGCATCGCCTTGCGGTTTGAGCTGGGCGCGGGTGTGGATGATGGGCGGGGCCGTAAGCGTCCCCTGAATGGGCAGAAGTCGCTCGTCACCCGAGGATCTACGGGCCCAGAAACCAGGGGACGGTCGTCGAATCATTCTTGAAAAAATCCAGCAACATTTCTGCCACTTTGCGACGACCCTGCAGGGAGGGGTGCGTGCCATCCGTGTCTATAAAATCTTCGCATTCCCAGACCAGGCCGTCACTGCGAGGATTGAGGCCGTCCGCCCATAAATAGGCCCCCCAAGAAAGCCATGGTGAGCGCACGGGGCCTCGATTCGGATCGTAGTTCAACTCCGGGTTTCCATTAATTTGGTCCTCGATCATCCATTTTACCGAGAAGCCGGACTGATACGCATACGGCTCAGGGTTCAATGGTGTGGACGCATAGCCGCCATAAGTCCGGCTGGACAGATAGGCGAGCTTAATATTCGGAAATCGATTTTTCAGGACCTGACTGATGACGGTAAGTTCGCGCTGCAAGGTACTGGCGTGTTCAGGAAAACCCTCTCTCGGCTGCGCATCCGCTTCTTTGATCCAGGTCGCCTGAACTTGCTGAGGGCTTACACCGGCTTGCGAAAGCCTTTCGTCAACTACCGTCCAATAACGAGTTCCCGGTCCGCCATCCTCTGGATTCATAATAATGCTGGCCGTCATTCCGCCTTGAGCCCCGTCGACAATGACAAGCTGTGGATTCACTCCTGGGCTCCGGTCGGCCAACTGTATGAACGCGCTATATTCCTGCGTAGTATTCGACATACCTATAGAAAGGAGTACAATTTTGCCGTTCTGCGGATCGGGGTTGCCATCGGCATCGATGGGGATCACTTGTTCAGCCAGTCGCCGGCCGGCTCTCTCGTGCGTCGCCGGGCGGACATTGCGGCCATCCGCATATAGCCCGCCTGGAAACCCCTTGTAGACGTCCGCGCCCATATCCGTGAGTGGAACTAAGCCGACCGACGTTCCTTTACAATCGGCCCCCCCGACCACGCTGATCATCGCCAGCGCGAGGAGCATGACACTAACGCTGGCGACGCTGATTCGTAGGCTTTTTCTCATACGCTTTCTCCTTATCAAGAAAATCTTTCCTTAAGCAGCCACGACAAAGTAAGTGGCGAGCGATCTATGGTTTCGTCTTTCTTGGGGATCGCGCGCATACTATTGGCGACTGGTAACACGGTTCCTACCTGAATTTTGCACAAGGACATAGTGCAGTTGTTTCAAATCACTGAGGCCCCCCTGTATAATGTGGGTTTGAATAGACAACCACGATCATACAGGAGGTAGCCCAGATGGTTAAAGACAAGGATAATAAAAACCAGGGTCGTAAGCAAGGAAATAGAGCAAAGAAAAAGAACCGGGAGCGGGTAGCTGAGGAACCCAAATCTCGGGTGCCGCAGATTGGACCGAACACGCCGTATGGCCTGTGTAGCGAACGACTGACGGCGTTTGGAGGTTTGCTGGCGCTGGTGAAATTTTTAGATTTGATCGAGTTTGAGTCGCTCTTTGCGAAACATTACGTAAGCCCAGGACGGAAGACGAAACTGGGCGGGTATCGGATGGTGCTGGGATTATTGATGCTGCTATTCATCGGGTTTCAGCGGATTGGGCATTTTGGGTACATTCGGGGGGATACCATGTTATGCGGCATACTGAAGGTAGCAATACTTCCAGCGGCAAGTACATTTTGGCGATATTTGCAATCGTTGACAATCATTCAGTCGGCATCGATACTCAGGTTGATGGCGGCTTTGCGCAAGAAGGTATGGCAGTTATGTGATTTTCAGCCCAAGCAAGTGAGCTTGAGAGTGACGAGTTCTCAGCTACTTTGACCAGCCTTTTTCCCAGCGGCCATTTTCAATCGTGACAATTCGATAGACAGTTTAATCAACCGGTCGAACAGCTTTCGGTATCGTTTGAAATTGGCCGTCTCGATCTT
>JACOSC010000043.1 GCA_016179055.1 Acidobacteriota bacterium | reverse complement strand
TTTAGTAGTAGTAGTTTTTCTTTCTTTTGGCAGGGCTGTGGAAATGTGGAAAACTCCACCCGCCTATACGGTGCCCGCCTGATGGCCCCACTTCGCTGGCGGGTCGCGACCACTGGTCTAAGTCCATCTCCGCAGCCGAGTTCCGCACGTCAGTGACTATCGCTACCCGCATCCATTCGCGCGCCGGAGACACCCAGACGCAAGGGGCCTTGCCCTGTGGAAAACGGCTTGTGCCAAAATTCCACCCGACGCCGCCGGGCGCTTCACCCGCGGCAATCCTAGTCCCGACAAAGTCGGGATCACTCCCCCACCATTCTTTTCTTTTTTCTTTGGCTTCTTTTTCTTTTTGGCCGGTAATGAATATTTCGCCATCCCGACTAGTCGGGACCTCCTGACGCCAGAGGAGACTTTAGCCTTCGGCGGATCCCGTGGTTCCCAAACGGACCTCTCGTTCCCACACCCGTTGTAGCTTAGCCAGCGGGTCCGCGTGTAGATCGGGATACGCCTCCGCCGCCCGGGCGCGGGTTTCGGCGGCTACGCCGTTGGTCTTTGCCCGGGCTCGTGTGGCGCTTACCGTCCCTGGGGAGGCCCGCCGCGCGCGTTTCGAGACCGCCACCGAGGAAGTCATTTCAGAGAGCGTTTGCAATTTTCGGTCGATCGTCTCAGACAGCTCAAAAGGATCTTGTCGCGCACACAGGGCCTTGAGTCCGCCCACTTTTAATGGATCCGTCGCCTGGGATTCCAGTACCCGCGGCCACGGTGTTTTCGGCGCATCATAGACTCGCTGCAGCCGAGAACCGATACGGACTTTTTTAATCAGTTTGACCGAAGGTTGAAAAAAGTTTTGAAAAGTGCGCAGCTCATGGCGATACAGATTATTCATCGCCGTCCCGACGAGTCGGGACCGCCGTATCGTAGCGCCCGTAGCCCAAGAGCTTTCGTACAGGCGTCCAGTTTTTTTGCTCGATGTGCGCATTGTCATCTTTCTGGTAGGGCCGTCCCCGAGTAAACTGAATGCGTCGCTTTTTACAGTAACGATGTAAATGAGCATTGATGAACTCGGAACCATTATCGGAATCAATGCCGAGCCGCGGGAAGGGCAGCGCCTGCTTGATGGCCTCTAATCCCGACCTGTCGGGAGCAGACGCCGTACTGGCCTTTGCCCAAGAGGGCTCGGCGCTCCACCCAGGCCGTATGGATATCGGTCACATCCCGCGTGTAGACAAACTCGCCCTGCGCCGAGTCTCCCGAGTGCGAAACCAAATCGATCTCCACATAGCCGGGCGTACAAACATCCCAGGCATCGGTTTTGATCGGGATCTGGTGCTTAAGCAGTGTACCCGGTTTGGTACGGCCATAGATTCTTTTTTGCAGTTGGCGCTTGACCGCCTGTCCCGACGCTTCGATCGGGATCGATCGATCTGTGCCGGGCTGATCGCCATCCCGACAAGTCGGGACGCTCTTGTTCGGCCGTGACCTTAAAGCGCCGCCGCACCCAGGGCATCCATAGCGGCAGCGCCGCTTTCAGCCGCCGCGACCACAAATAGCCTGAAGCTTCCCAGAGGCTTTGCAGAAGGCGCACCACGCGCACACCATATTTCAATGGCCGCTCTTTTCTTTCCGCTTCGCTTGTCGATACCGAAGATAGATGGCTTTCATATAGTCCCTCGTCCATGGTTGACTCATCGGCTACCCTCCCGGACCCGGCAAAGCCGGGTCCATTTGGGTAACATTTTAGATGAGTCGATACGTCTGTTTGGAATTCACAGGTGTATGTGCTACAATCATCGCCTATGTTGGCGGCGTCACAATTTGGCGGAGGGTGAAGTAGCAAACGCAGCCAGGTCTTAAAGACTTTTTTCTGAGTAGGCTTTCTTCTCTCCCAGAAATGAAGTTTGCCCAATCATAAACCATCGAGGTCGTAGGAGTATGGATGACGATTAAGAAAGAGGTACTGAAAAACGGGTTGTCAATTGTTACCGAGTCGATGACCCACGTGCGCTCCGTCGCCGTCGGCGTATGGATCAAGAGCGGTTCCCGGCATGAGTCGGCGAATGAGAATGGAATTTCCCATTTTATCGAGCACATGTTGTTTAAGGGGACCACTACGCGCTCGGCGGAAACCATTGCCACGACTATTGACGCCATCGGTGGACAGTTAGACGCCTTTACCACGCGCGAATACGTAGGCTTTTATGCGAAGGTCCTCGATGAATATTTGGATAGAGCTTTCGGGCTGCTTGGGGACATTGTTTTGAACCCCACTTTTCCCGAAGCCGAGATCGAGAAAGAGCGGAATGTGATTTTTGAAGAAATCAACATGGTTGAGGACTCGCCCCAGGAACTCGTCCATGAAATGTTCACCGAGCACTTCTGGAAGAATCACCCTTTAGGACGCCCAATTGCGGGAACCAAGAAAACGGTTGGCCGATTTAAGCGCACTCATATTGCCGAGTGTTTCTCTCGCTGCTATTCCCCTGAGAACATGGTGATCGTGGCGGCTGGCCACATTAAGCACCAAAGAATTGCCAGCTTGGCTCGCCGTTACTTCGGCGGGCTAGCGCCTCGGCAAGCCCGACCACAGCTAAGGGAACCGCCGCTTCCGCGGCCGCATATGATCAAGCGCAACAAGGTTGAGTTGGAGCAGGCCCATATATGCCTTGGCACTATCGCGCCGTCGGCCACGTCGGACGACCGTTACCCGGCTCATGTTCTCAATAATATTTTGGGCGGCAGTTTAAGCTCCCGGCTCTTTCAGAATATTCGGGAAAAACGCGGGCTGGTTTACTCAATTTTTTCCGGACTGGGTCTGTATAGTGACGGTGGCTGTTTGACCATCTATGCCGGGACCCGCTCGCAAACGGTGGCGACCGTAGTGGATTTGATTATGGAGGAGTTGCGCAAGCTGCAACGCGGTGAATTAACCGCGGAGGAAGTGACCCGCTCCAAAGACAATATCAAGGGCTCGTTGGTTTTGGGATTGGAAAGCACTTCAAGTCGCATGTCCAATCTGGCGCAGCAGGAGATTTATTTCGGCCGTCATCTTACTCTGGACGAAACCATTCGCAAGATTGAAGGCGTAACGCTCAATGCGGTCCACGAGATGACGAACCGGATATTCGACAGCAAGCATATGGGCATGACCATCGTTGGAAATCTAAACGGCAAGTCCATGAGCCGGAGAATGCTCAAGGTGTAAGCGGCCCCGACGGAGTTGTGGCCAATGGCGGGATTTCGAGATGCCGTTTTGAGTCTTAGTTTAGTAAGCGCCACGGTATAAGACCTCATGATTACTGAACTGATGTTACGATCCAGGCCGCGGCGCTAACTCCGCAATCCGCAATAGGAAAATTTGTGGTCACCGTAACAGTTCTAGCCAGCGGTAGCAGCGGGAATTCGACGCTGATATCGTCAGGGCCGACGAATATTCTCATCGATGTTGGGTTAAGTGGCAAGGAGACGGCCGCCCGTCTCCAATCGGTGGGAGTCTCCCCGTCTAAGCTAAGCGGCATACTTATAACACACGAACATTCCGACCATATACGGGGTCTGGGCGTCTTGGCAAAATCTCTTAAAATTCCGGTTTACATGAGCGCGGCGGCGCTGGAGACTTGCGGACTGAAAGAGAGCCTACCCTGCTTTGAACCCATTGTCGCCGGTCAGCCGCTGCATATCGGCGATTTTAAGGTTACGCCATTTTCGACACCCCACGATTCTGTGGATCCCCTGGCGTTCACTCTGGAGTGTCACGGTTTTAAGATTAGCACGGTGACCGATATCGGTTACCTTTCCGGCCTCATCAAAGAGCGAATTGCCCGTAGCGATTGCCTGATACTGGAATCCAACCATGACATGGCCATGTTAAAGGTAGGGCCTTATCCCTGGGCTTTGAAACAGCGCATCCTCGGACGTCATGGTCATTTGTCCAATGACGCCTTGGCGGAATTCCTTACACACGATTTCGACGGCAGCGCCCGTTATCTTTTTCTAGCCCATCTCAGTCGCACCAATAATCATCCCGAAATCGCCCGGCAGGCAGCCGTTAGCGCACTTGGGGCCCGTTTGGAGCTTTTAGAGACCTGGGATACCCGGCTGAAGATGACATACCAGGATTCACCTAGCGAGACGATCCACTTGGACTAAACGATAAGCCCGTAACGGTAGATGGCCGCATGCGTAGCTGTTCACGGCGATCGGGGGTCAGGGATCAGCGGCCAAGGGACCTGTGGTACCGATGCCTGTTAGGAATTATATTGATTTAGAGATTGGGTGGTGGGGCGAATGCTTAACGGATTGCGGAAGTCTTTGGAAAAGAAATCAAGCAATATCGCCCGATCCCCGTGAACAGTTACCCGCATTCTTGGTTGCTGGTCGGACCCGGAGATTTCTGATTTCTGTATACCGGGACCGTCACGATTATTATTTAGGATATCGCGTATGATTTCACGATATACCGCGCCGGCTATGGCAAAAATCTGGACCGAAGAGAACAAGTTTCGCAAATGGCTCCAAGTGGAAATCGCCGTATGCGAGGCCCTGATGGAACTGGGAGAGATGCCCGCATCGGCCTTCGAAACCATTAAGGAGAAAGCCAACTTTTCGATGGAGCGCATAGCCGAAATAGAGCGCAGCGTTAAGCATGATGTTTTGGCCTTTATTACTTCGGTCGCCGAGTTTGTCGGGCCCGAGGCGCGCCACATTCACTGGGGCTTGACCTCCACCGACGTTGTCGATACGGCGCAGGCGCTCTTGGTCAAGGAGGCGTCTGAGATCATTCTTACGGAAATGCGAACGCTGGCTGCGGCAATTCGTCACCGCGCCTTTGAACATAAGAATACGGTGATGGTCGGCCGCACGCATGGCATCCATGCCGAAGTTACGACCTTTGGCCTGAAACTGGCCATTTGGTATGATGAGATGCGCCGTAATATCATCCGTGTCGAGCGGGCGACCGAGCATCTGCGCTACGGCAAGATCTCCGGGGCCGTTGGAACGTTTGCCCATCTTAGCCCCAAGGTTGAAGAAATGGTGTGTGCCACGCTGGGGCTCCGTCACGCGCCGGCCTCCAATCAAGTATTGCAACGGGACAGTCACGCCGAGTACATCGCCGCCTTAGCTATCACGGCCAGCTCTTATGACCAATTTGCGACGGAAATCCGCCACCTGCAGCGGACCGAAGTGCGAGAGGTGGAAGAACCCTTCGCCGATCGGCAGCAAGGCTCTTCGGCCATGCCGCACAAAAAAAACCCCATCACTTGTGAACAGATCAGCGGCCTGGCCCGCATCTTACGGTCCTACGTACAGGCCTCACTCGAAAATATCCCGCTTTGGCACGAACGGGATATTTCTCATTCTTCAGTAGAGCGCATCATACTTCCGGACAGCACTACGCTCATCCATTACCTGTCCCGGCAAATGGCCTCGGTCATGCAGGGTTTGATTGTGCATCCTGAGCGAATGCTGCAGAATATCAACTTGACCAACGGCTTGATTTTTTCCGGTCAGATTCTCCTGGAATTGACGCGCAAGGAAATTTCACGTGGGGAGGCCTATACATGGGTGCAGCGCTCGGCGTTGCGGGTATGGGATGAGAATATTGATTTTCAAACGGCCATCCTCACCGATCCTCAAATACCCAGCTACTTATCGGAAGCCGAGATTATGGCCACATTCAACCTGAAGAATCAATTAAAGAACGTAGACTATATCTTCCATCGCGTGTTTGATGAGGAGCCCTGTTAACTCTCAGGCCGCGGCGCCGTTTGGTTCCTTGAGTGCCCGTCTTCTCTACGGCCGCTACCCTGAGCGCGGGCTCACGCGGGAGCGCCGGGCGGGTGCCGCTCGCGAATGACGGATTCGTTCCAATTCCTTTTTCACTTTGTCCGTCACGTCCAATGGTAACGTTATTTAAATGTCATTAGACTAGGAGCCTGTCGGAGATTACCTATTTAAGCGTTGGGCGATCCCATGTTTCTATAAAATAGCCGGAGTAAAAATGGAAGACGGGGCCGCGCCTAAGACCGATTCCTGAATTCTCCGACGCACTCCTCGGGAAGGACCAAGGGAAATCATGAAGCGAAAGATCGCCATTATTGGCGGCACAGGAGATCAGGGCTATGGCTTGGCTTTGCGGTGGGCCAAGATCGGTGAGTCCATCGTGATCGGATCACGCGTGGCCGCAAAAGCCGAAGAAGCGGCGGCCAAGATTAAGGAGAAATTGGGTGACTCGGCCGACGTATCGGGGCTAGAGAATCCACAGGCCGCGGCGGTAGCTGCCGTGGTCGTGCTGGCCGTTCCGTTCCCTGCCCAGGCGACCATTCTGAAGAGCATTAAGAATTATCTCAAAGCGGAAACCATTTTGATCGATGTCACGGTGCCGCTGGCGTCCGACTTCGGTGGCAAGCCCACGCGTGTCGTCGGAGTGTGGCAAGGGTCAGCGGCGCAACAAGCCGCGGAATTAGCGCCGAAAGGCACGGCGGTGATTTCGGCGTTCCACAATGTTTCCGCCGGCAACTTGCAAGCGATTGATCGGCCGCTGGATTGCGATATCATCGTCTGCGGCGATTCGGGCGAGGCCAAATCAACGGCAAAGGAACTGATCAAGAAAATTCCGGGCGCCGGCTACGTCGACGGCGGCGCGCTGGAAAACTCCCGCATTGTCGAGCAGATTACCGCCTTGTTGATTGCGATTAACATGACCTATAAAGTGCATAGCGCCGGGCTGCGCATCAGCGGCCTGCCGCCTGAGTCGCCGGCATGATCGCCGCACTGGCCGGAGGCGTCGGCGCCGCCAAGTTTCTCGAGTGCTTAGTTCCGCTCATCGAGCCCGGCGATCTTACGATCGTTTGCAACACCGGTGATGATATGACCCTATGGGGTCTCTATCTCTCTCCGGATGTCGACATCATACTATACACTCTGGCAGGGATTGTCGATCCGGTTAAGGGCTGGGGGGTACGCGGCGACACTTTTAACACCTTAGCCATGATGCGGCAATACGGCTTGCCGGATTGGTTTAACCTCGGTGACCGCGACTTGGCTACGCATATTTACCGAACGGCATTGCGGCACACCGGTAAGACGCCTTCCGAGATCACCGAAACATTACGGCGGGGCCTAGGTGTGATTGCGCGCGTTTTGCCGATGACCGATGATCCGTTTGAGACGCACGTCTTGACCGATAGCGGCCGCATGCACTTTCAAGAGTATCTCGTTCAACGTCGCGCGCTCGACACGGTTCAAGAGGTTATTTACCATACTCCCTTGGGCGCCCGCCCGGCGCCTGGCGTGCTGGAAGCCATAGCTCAAGCCGACGGTGTGATTCTTTGTCCGAGCAATCCATTGGCAAGTATTGGACCCATACTTTCATTGGCGGGGGTGCGAGACCATTTGTGCGCTACCCCGGCGCCTGTTCTGGCGATCAGCCCGATTGTCGGAGGCAAGACACTGAAAGGTCCAGCCGACCGTATGATGGCCGGCATCGGGTTGGAGACTTCGGCCCGGCAGGTGGCCTTTCTATACCAAGACTTTCTGGACATCTTTGTTCTTGATCAGACGGATGCCGATTTACAAGGGGACATCGAGGCGCTGGGCGTGAGCGTTCTCGTGACCGACACCATAATGAATACTCCGGAAAAAAAGACGGATCTAGCCAAAGTTGTGCTGCGGGCGCTAAACGATTAACTCCCATTCAGACACAGGACATTGGGCGCTTGACCGCAGACTTTTCTGTGGAAGAAATTTAGTACTTGTTTCACCCAAGGTAATCAAAATAATTACCCGCGCGCCCAACGAGCATTCTTCGATTTTGTTGTCGGCGTTGGCCGTCAGCCACCGGCGACCCTCACACATATACCACCGAGAAAAAACGACGCAGGGAATTTCTTGCGTAAAAGATGAGATAGGTTCGGCTATTGGATGAGCTGGACGTCTTTAGGCAGTTTCAGCGCAAATGTTCCATTGGGGATCTTGGTGTTCACTTTAAGATCGGAGAAAGTGACCAAGGTGTAATCGGAGTTGGGTTCGGCAAGCTTTTGCTGAATCGACATACCACGATCGGCATCAATCCAGAGAGTAATGACGGAGAAAAGCGCCGAGATCTTCGCGGACTTAGGGCGCAGTTCCAAAACATGAGTTTTCCGACCTTGGAGCCATTCGGTGCCCGACAACTTCATATGAAATGTTTCTTCCAGCTTGGCGGGTGATTGTCCAATGCCGATGGCGAGGAACTCAGCCTTGTCTTTGTCTTTGCCCAGATCAATACGACGCGCTTGTTTCACTCTGGGCTCATAAGCGGTCACAATGCCTTCATCAATCACAGCAATGCTTGGCGTCGGGGAAACAATTTCTTTGCGAAGCCGAGCTTGGTTATAGCGCCCGCGTTCGTAAAAAAAGGCGCCTTTCTCCTCCTGATCAAACTCTTTCAGCACCGCAATATATTTCTTTTGAGAAATCTTGGCGGTAAAGGATCGGAAGGATCGCCCAAATTTGTTCATGAGAGCAAGAACCTGCTTTAAATCCAGCTCCTCAGGATTTGTCTCCGTTACGCGCGCGGCGGCGAGGTCATAGCACACGCTGAAGGCCACAAACGCCATCAAAATGATAGTGGCTGAGAACCGCAAGCGTGGACGGAAGAAGAAAAACGATGCGGCTTCATTCTTGAATTCCATAAGCGCTCGGGATAGTTTTAGTCCTCCACTCCCGAGTGCTCTCGGTGGGCGGAGTCCTGGTGGTTGGTTGGCGTAAAAGATTCTTTCGGCAAGCGTGATGCCGAGTCATCCGTGGGCTCTTCCAAGGAAATAAGCGATTTATCATTGCCGTTGAGCGGCAACGCCACCGGCGCCTGGCTATACGCCAGGATTCGCTTGTCAATTTTTTCGGTGTTGAATAATGCCCGCGGCGTGAAAAAAACAAAAGACAGTATTAGGGCTACGATGAGGTCATACTGCCAGGTCCCACGATCATAGGTCCACATAAGGACTTTATAGATCTTATATGACATAGTCCCTCACTCCTACCACGGCCTCACCAGAACGGTTCCCACATACTGGTTGCCCCTATGACTTCAAGAACCCTAAAACTCTCGCGCTGGTGATGAATAGTTCAAATTGTTCTCGGCATCATTAATCACCAGGAAAAGCCGGGCTCTTCACACCTTCACTAAAAATAACCGTAACTGTTCACGGGGGTCAAGAGTCGGGGATCGGGCGCTATTGCTTGGATTTCTTTTCCAGAGACTGCCGCAATCCGTTAAGCATCCGCCTTGTAACCCAATGTCTAAATCATGATAATTCCTAACAGCCATCGGTACCACGGGGTCCTTGGCCCCTGATCCCTGACCCCCGATCCCCTTAAACAGTTACAAAAAACCTTCATACTTTGAATCGAGCGCGGCGGCTTCCACACGAAGCACAATTCGACCATCGCGCATCTCAATCATGCGGGCGGCCGCCGAGGCCGCGTCGTAATCATGAGTTATCATGACGATGGTTTGGCCCAGTGTAGCATTTAAGTCTTGCAGCATTTTCAAAACCATTCGAGAGTTGCCCGAGTCCAGGCTGCCCGTCGGCTCATCGGCCAGAAGAATTCTGGGCTTATTAATGATGGCGCGCGCAATCGATACCCGCTGCTGTTCGCCCACGGAGAGCTCGGAAGGATGATGATTGGTCTTCTCGGATAAACCCAACATGTCCAGAATCTCATTGGTCCTTTCGGGGCTGTATGAACCGTTGCCATGAATTTTCTTGGCTAAATTGAGATTGTCCCTTACATTCAAAGTCGGTAATAAATTAAATTTTTGGAATACGTAGCCTATTTTTTTTCGCCGCACTTCCGTTCTTCCGCTATCATTTAGTTTAGTCAAGTCCGTTCCGTCAATAAAAATGTTTCCCGATAACGGTTGCAGCAAGCCTCCGAGAAGATGAAGCAACGTTGATTTTCCGCACCCGGATGGTCCCATGATGGCCAGAAATTCCCCCCCCGGCACATCTAAGTTGACACCTCGCAGCACGGGAACGTCCGCTGACCCTACTCGATACGCCATTCTCAGGTCGACTGTCCTAATTATAGGAGTCATAATGTATTCATCCTGTCTTCACGCGGTTCTATTCATACATCAACGCCTGCACTGGATCTTGGCGCGCGGCTTTGCAGGCCGGATAGAGTGCGCCGAGGGTGCCACTCACCAGGCCCAAGAGACCCGCTTTCAGTAGCCAATCCGTAGAAATATCTACTTGCATCGTAGGAAAGTTCATTGTAATAAGCTTGCGAGCCAAGAAGCTGAGCGAAATTCCCACCAGAATCCCTAAAACGCAAATGACCAGTGACTCTTTTAAAATTGCATTTACAATAAACAGGCGGGAAGCCCCGAGGGATTTAAGAATGCCGATTTCTCGGGTTCTCTCAAGAATAGTGGTATACATGGCCAACAGCACCACCAAGAAGCTCACCAACGCAGAGGTGGTGACCACCGTCAAAGTGAACTCTTCCAGTCCGGGAAGGTTGGCCGACATCATGCTAAAGATATCTTCGGACTTGGTAATCGTGTAGCCGGCGAATCGCCCGCTGCGGAGCGTTTGAAAAAGCTGAGCGGTCGCCGTGCCCGGCTTACACTTAAGAAACACCATGGAAATTTGGTTGGGTGCGCCTTTAACTTCCTGCATGGTGGACAATTTGACAAAAACTCTAACAATGGCAATCCCTGATCGGCATATCCCGCTTACGCGGAATTTCTGATCACCCAAAATGTCCATCAGGTCGCCCACCTTAAGCTTGTGGACCTTGGCGAACGTATCATCGACCACGGCATCGTATTTCTCAACCAAATCCGTACCGCTGATGATTTGTAATCGACCGGGAAATTGATTAAACGTTTTCTGGTCAATCCCAAATACTAATCCAAAATCCTTGGTGCTGAAATAAAGCATCGCCGGCGAGGCTAAACCGACTTCGGGCTCTTTCATCAACTCATTAACGATCTTAAGCGGCATTGTCCCCGTGTTCAGAGCAAACAAAAGAGAAGCGCCGGTCGGTTGGAAAATGATGTCCGCTCCCATACTCTTGGTCCGATCCGCCGCATCATTCAAGAGGCCGTGGGAGACGCCGACGGCCGTAAGTACCAAGACCACGCCTAGGGCGACGGCCAAAATACTCACTAATGTGCGCGTGGGCCGCCGAGTTATGTTCGCAATGATTAGGTTCGACATGGCCATCTGCTCCTATTGCGCGGTATCCTCGTTCGCAGCATCGGACTTGATCTCAACAAATTCAGCGGAAGCGGGTCTGGTAAGTGTAAAAGTGTCCGCGGCCATCGGATCATTAATTTTAAAAGTCTGCAGGCGCAAAGAAATCGAATACCGGTCCGTGGGTCTCTCCAGCCGCACCATAGAAGGATAAGACAATCCTGCCACCACGACATAGTTGCTATAGATCATGTCGCTAATCACGGAGCCATCCATCTCATAATACTGCTGTCTGGCCAATTGCAGCGCGGATCGCTCAATCCAAAGTCGCCGCGCCAAAGCCAGAGACCCGTCGGATCGACTAACCACAGTACCAATCACATAATACTTGGCTTGGTCATCCATCTCTTCATACACAAAAAAGTTTTTATCACCGGGTAGACTTTCAAACAATAAGGCATCAATCAGGTGCTGAGGCCGGAACTTACTCAGCGGGTTCTTTTCCACGCCATCATAGTGAATCCGGCGAACATCCGTCGATCCGGCAAAGAACTTATTCTCCCTGGGATACCATATCTGAAAAATGCGGCCATCCGAGGCCATATCAAATAAAGTGTTCTTGGCCACAGGAACTAAAATCTTTAATCGAATCTGCCGGGGGCGCCCAACAAATAGATAGCCGGGAGCGCTGCGGTAGCGCTCGATCGTACCTGTTTCCGCATTCCCGCCCTGCACATCGACAACCAGGGAAGTGCATTGAAGCGAATTCACCACATCGGCCAATCGGTTTACTATGGACCTTAAGTCGGCGGGCGCCGCCGTTCTGGCCTGTAATATTTTTGGCGAAATAATTTGCGTTGTCGAAGTCTTGCCCACGTGACAACCGATCATAAGAAAAGAATTGATCAACAGCCACCCGACACACACCCTCGCCAACCCTGAAAATTTTTTTAGTCGCATAATCACAACACAGAGGAAACATCCGACTGCAAAATCCAAACTGTATCAGAAGCTCCCTTTTCTTGTCAAGCTGAAATATTCTCTATAATTAGTCATTTCAATGACTTTCCGCCTCGAATTTAAAAATCAACGCGAGGCGAGGCCAGGCGAAAAGCAATTTGAATACCATGATGGGAAAAATTAACTAGTCATGAATAAAGAGGTTAGAGAGTACTTTTTTCCTTACTATTTTTGGAGCCGCAAAAAAACACGCGGTTGTAAGGAATTCTTGCAGTAGGTCTGTAAGTCGCCTGGCTCCCCTCCGATATGAGAAACGCGTCGAGCTCCAGACTTTTTTTATTTTCCTGGGTCGGCGTCAAACCGTCGTGGAAGGCCATGTGTCGCCTTGTATCTATGATTTTTTGCTGCGTTACCCCTTTGCGCGCCCTGCGGTATTTTACGGGAGGCCCTGCGAATGTTCGAGCAGGGTCAGGGTAAGCTATCGTGCAGAGATGCCTGGTCCGAAGATGCGGGCGGTGTCGACTCCAAACGGCTACCGACAGAAACTCGTCGACGTGCTTCTTAAAATCAGCAGACAACTCGAACCCAATAGCAAGCGCCTGATCAACTCGCTTAACCAAACACCTTGCTGCCAAAAAACTGCGCCGATGCCCGCTACAAAAGTATTTACAAGCATGGGCAATCACGGTATGATGCTGGGTGACTTATGGGGATGGGAGCCTACCTAAACAATGTTCAACAAGGAAGTAACTATGTCAAGTCAGATTCTGCTCACCGGAGTAACCGGTTTCTTGGGGATGGAGTTGCTCCAGCGCCTGCTTGCCCATGATCCTAACCACCACTTATTTCTCTTAGTGCGCAGCAGCCGGAGCGAGTCTGCCCAAGAACGCGTCCAGGGAATTCTTGGCAACCTCAATCCCAGGACGTTGGTGGAACCTGCGGGCTCGCGTGTAGAGACCATCGAAGGCGACATCGCATTGGATCGTTTTGGGCTTGATCCACACAAGTACGACGCCCTGGCTCGCCGTATTACTCACATCATTCATTGTGCGGCCACTGTCAGGTTTGACCTATCACTGGATGAAGCCCGCCGGACCAATACCCAAGGGACCCATCACATGCTGGACTTCGCGGAGCGCTGCGTGCAGCAGGGTCATCTCGACCGCTTTGATTACATCGGCACTTCCTATGTTGCCGGCCAACGGCGCGGGATCATAAAGGAGAGCGAACTGGATTGCGGGCAAGCCTTCGCCAACTCTTACGAGCAGTCAAAATTTGAAGCGGAGCGACGGGTTAGAGAATATGTACCACGGTTACCCATCACGATTTTCCGCCCCAGCATCATTGTGGGAAACTCACAGACCGGCAGCACCGCCAGCTTTCAGGGCGCGTATAAGCCGCTGCGGTTATATGTGAAGAGGCTCATTGTTTGCATTCCAGCCGACAAGGCGACTCCTGTGGATATTGTGCCTGTGGATTATGTCGCCGATTCGGTTTGCTATTTAATTGAACACCAGTCGCCGCATGGAGAATGCTATCACATTACGGCCGGCTTGGATCGTACCTCCACCATAGGTGAATTAGTTAAACAGACCGAGCAATTCTTTAAGATACCGGCCCCACGTCTTATCTCCTTGTCAACGTACCGGCGATTCATTAGGCCCATACTGTGGTTGCTATTGACCGGCGCAAAGCGGAAGGCCATGTATAACGGCGAGTTTTACCTCCCCTACCTTTCCAGCCAGTTGCAATTTGATAACTCCAATACCGTGCGAGACCTCAAGGGCAGCGGTTTGGTAGCCCCGCGACCCGAGGCTTATTTTATGAAGATGCTTCAGTTTTGCCAAGAATCCGACTTTGGACGAGAGCCCCTCTAAGCCCGCAGG
Organism: Acidobacteriota bacterium; assembly: GCA_016179055.1. Classification (GTDB taxonomy): domain Bacteria; phylum Acidobacteriota; class UBA6911; order JACOSC01; family JACOSC01; genus JACOSC01. The sequence continues at coordinate 24,281 of JACOSC010000043.1, read as the reverse complement.
TCAGATTAGATACGTATTTGATTTATCCGCTTCCGAACGGACTTCGCATCTACCGACTGACCAAACTTACCGCAAAAGAAGGTTAACCGACCCATACCAACTGAATTGAGCCGTCGCTTCGCAGAATCTTGCCCACGCTGCCCATCCTTAACGGATCGACATTCATCACACGCATAGTGGCGGATGATGGTTTCTGTGATGCCACGCACAAGCAAGTTTTTGCGAGTCTGATACGTCAATGAAGATCATTGCGCGAGGTGACGAAAGGGTTGCAGAGGTAAAGCTCGTTTATCCGCCCGATAAAAAATTTATTTCCGGGGAAATGATGGCATGCAGGAAAAGCAGCCTGAGAAAGGCTGCTTTTCCTAATTCAACAATGGTTAACTTGCATTTAAATCAATTTGGTGACGTTCTCTGCTTGCGGCCCTTTTGGCCCCAGCTTGACTTCGAATTCAACGGATTGTCCTTCACGGAGTGTCTTATAGCCATCTTCAGCGATCGCCGAATAATGCACAAAAACATCACCGCCAGCCTCTTGTTCAATAAAACCGTAGCCCTTATTATTATTGAACCATTTCACCTTACCTTTAGCCTTCATGCGGCTCCTCCCTTTCTTTCATTAATGGCTCATAATTACCTTTCCCTCTTAGGTTAGATCACATCATAACCAAAGTCCGGTAATCTGTCCAAATAAAAAAAGACTGCCAGTCGGCGTACAGCCTCTGGCCGCGGTCCTCATGCGGATTACGAATCATGCACCCTCACTAACACAAAAACATGCTAAATCTAGCCCATCATTTTCTATTTGTCAAGAAAAATCTTGACCGACATTCCATCGGTTTTTCCTATGATTTATTCCGTAGACTCTCAATCGCTCGGGAGCGGACCGCTAAACAGGCGTCTCCCGGCCCGTCAACCAAGGAATCTATCCGATCATTTGCTGGGTTAACCATGATTAATTAGCGGTCGGCAAGGACTTGCGTGCGAGCTCGCCGGTCCACACTCGTTGGCGCCGCAAGCGCATGACAAAAGACAACCGGGCGCCGCCCGCCACGATCCAGAAGCCGCACGGCCAGTGTCGACGAAGTATCACGTTCATTCGGATGCGCGACAACTGGCGCCGCTGCGCTGAAGCATGCTAGACTGCTACACGGTTTCAAGTCCGTCGCCGGTTTCCTGAGAACTGGTAACACCGGCCACTGGACAGTTTAAGATCCTTATGATCGAACTTCAGTATGAGTACACATACGTTGCTGATTAGCATTGTCACGCATAATTCGGCTCGGGTAATCCAGCGCTGTCTTGACGGAGTCTTCGGACAGAGCCGCAAGGACTTCTTGGTTTCCGTCTTCGACAATGCATCGCAGGACGGAACCTGGGAGTGGTTGCAGAAACAAGCGCGCCCTATGGCCCTCCGCCGCTCGCCGATGAATATCGGATTTAGCGCCGCACATAACCTGGCCTTGACCGAACACAATTGCGAAGAATTTGCTTTGGTGTTGAATCCGGATGTTTATCTGTGCCCCAATTTCATGGAGAACGCCCTGCAAGGGTTCCAAGTAAACCCCAGGATCGGATCGATATCGGGAAAATTGCTGCGTGTGCCGGAAAGCGATTTCATATCTTCCCAATGGAGTCCGGGAGACCCGCACGAAGCCGCGGAGATTATTGATTCCACCGGCATGTATCTTACCTCCCAGCAACGGCATTTGGATCGCGGCGCCGATGAGCCGGATTTAGGTCAATATCAAAAACGCGAATATGTCTTTGGAGCAAGCGGCGCGGCCGCGCTCTATCGCCGCGCCATGATTGAAGACGTTTCTATTAATGGAGAATTCTTCGATGATGCCTTCTTTGCCTATCGCGAGGACGCTGATTTAGCCTGGCGGGCACAGGGGCTCGATTGGAAATGCCTGTACGTTCCCGAAGCGGTGGCTTACCATGTTCGGAAAGTTCGTCCGGAGAATAGACGCGAGTTGCCGGCGGAGATCAATTGTCATTCGGTCAAGAACCGGTTCTTGATGCGCATAAAGAACGTGGCCGCTTCCACCTACTTTCGCTTCTTTATTCCGATGACGCTCAGGGATCTTCAGGTGATTGGCTATGTATTTCTCAGAGAGCACAGCTCTCTGCCAGGCCTTTGGTACCCAATCCGCCATTTGCGACAGGTACTGGTCTGGCGCAGAGAAATTAAGAGGCGACGACGATTGCCCAGTCGGGATCTAGAGTATTGGTTTCATCACCGGGCCGTACCGATCACCCCAGCAACCGGTGAGGCGCCCTCGTCTCACGCCAGTTTTAAATTGGAATAAGCATTCAAATCCAGTGGCAGGAATGATCGACCGCGACCACGTTTACCGAACAACCGGCGGACCAATTTCGGATAGCCGGCCGCGGCGATCATCGCGGCGTTGTCGGTTGTCAGGCTCGGACTGGGATAGTAGACCGGTAAGCCCATCTCGGCAAATGATTCCTTAAACGTTACGCGCAACAACCGATTACAGGCTACCCCGCCGGTCAAAATTATAGAGCACGGCTTGGTTAATTGCGCGGCCCGCTTGGCGCGGTCGAGCAAAGTGCGCACTGCCGCGTACTGGAAGCTTGCCAACAAATCAAGAACTTTGCCCGAGATGTTTTCCATACTGGCCTCAACCGGCCTAAGCTTCTCCAACTCGACAAAGCGCAGCACGGCCGTTTTCAGCCCGCTAAAACTGAAATCGAGTCGGCCATCGGTTATTTTCAACGGCGAAAACTTGACCGCGCGCGGGTTGCCTTTTTCGGCAAGCTTGTCGATGATCGGACCTCCCGGATATCCGAGACCCAACAGCTTGGCCACCTTGTCAAAAGCCTCGCCGGCGGCATCGTCACGCGTTTTGCCGATAAGCTTGTACTTTTCCGGTTGGGGTGAGAAGTAGAGCGCGGTATGACCGCCGGAGACTACCAAAGCCAGCAGCGGGTACTCAATCGCGGTGTGCTCAAGAAAAGCGGAGTATATATGGCCTTCAATATGGTTGATCGGAACGAGCGGTTTGTTCAAGCTATAGGCCAGGGCTTTAGCATAGGAGACGCCTACCAAGAGCGAGCCGATTAACCCCGGTCCGTTCGTAACGGCAATTCCATCAAGGTCGTGGTTAGCCATGTGCGCGTCGGTAAGCGCCCGATCCACGACATAACATATGTTCTTGATATGTTCTCGCGAGGCCAGCTCAGGCACGACCCCGCCATAGTCCTTGTGAACGCCCACTTGAGAGGCTACTACATTTGACAAAACCTCTCGAGCATCCTTGAGCACGGCCGCCGCCGTTTCATCGCATGAACTTTCAATACCCAGTGTATACATAGGTGTTCTCTCGCCGGTAATCATAATACAAGGCCTGTTCGCCCAAAGCAAATGCGGGAGTAACTGTTCAGCCCCACCTTCGACCCAGCCTTCGGGTTTCCGAGCGATTCCTGCTTTCAAATTTCGTAATTGTTCGCCCACTCACGCATTAGGCTACCCAGCCGATAAGGAGCCGCCACCATGGGCTGACCTGTTACATTCGAGAGACCTTTCCATGCCATTACATGCCGTTTGTAGCCGTCGAGCTCAGCAGCGGAAATTCTTGCGCAGAAACTTCTTTGAGATCATGGCGGGTAGGTGTATAATAGTAAGGTCTTAATCCCCCTCAAAAACATTACGCCGCGGATGTGTACAAGGAGGTAACTATGGAGGCTGGTGTTTACGAAGAAATATTGCAATCACTCAAGAATCTCCCCCAAGAAAAAGTCCTCGAAGCCAAGCATTTCATTGATTTCCTGGAACAGCAAACCCAACGTCGCAATCAAGGTTACGTCGACCGTTTTTCTGATCTATCCGATCCACCGCTCATGGCAGATGAAACGCTCAGCGCCCTCTTGGAAACGGTTGACGAGGGGTACGCTAATACTGCGGCCCGGGCCGCCCGTTCATAGCCGTAACCGCTACTTCTCACGCAAAGTTCGATAACAATTTCAAATCATGGAGTCCATCATCTTCGCAGAGGCGTGGAAACCCATGCCTCTGCGAAGGCCGACCGCGAGCTTCAAAAAATCCGCTGCACGCGGCGCTTCCCCGAATTTCGATTTTAGGATCGTGCCGTACGACCGAGCCCGTAACCAAACGGAAACGGACGAGTAACCCAGCGCCCATGCGGCTGGCCGGCCTATTCGCTTACCGTTGTCCAGCCACGACGAGACAAATCCCGATATATCCACACACCGGCCAAGGCGGCCACACCAAGAAAAGCGACACCGCGGACCGTCTCGCCAAAGATGATCTTGCCCACTCCGAAAAGCGTCATATAGATGAGAACACAGCCGGCAAGCCAATCGAAAAAATTGAAAAGGCCGTCCGGTGTCGGCCGCACGTCCGGCGCTTGGGCCGCCACCGGTCCCCATCCAAAACGATTGGGACGGACACGACGATAAAACGCGATCAGAGTCTCGGCCCGCTCCGGCCCCGTCGCCAGCGTGACGCCCAACCAGACTAAGGTACTGATGGCCACGGTGACCAACACCATGTATGCCATTTGCCGCGGATCGTCAGAGCTCCACTTAAAAAATCCTTGCAAGCACAACGAGGTAATCAGCGAGGCGGCCATAGCCGACACCTCGCTCCAGGCATTGATCCGCCACCAATACCAGCGCAATATAAAAACGGAGCCGGTGCCGGCGCCGATGGCCATCAGGAATTTCCAAGCGCCCTCGATAGTGTGCATATACAGCGTGGCCAGCGCCGATAGCAGCATCAGAAGCACGGTGACTAGTTGAGAAAGAATGACAAAGTGGCGCTCACTGCGCGGCTTGGCGAAGAACCGCCGGTAAAAGTCATTGACCAGATAAGAAGCTCCCCAGTTTAGCTGGGTGCCGATGGTGGACATGTAGGCCGCGGCAAACCCGGCCAGCATCAGTCCACGTAAGTAGACTGGGAAGAATTGCGGGTCCATCATGATGCGTATGTATCCGCTGCCGGGCTTGGCTTTAAAGGCCGCATCTTGGAGGCCGGTGTAGTGCACATAGGCTACCAAGGCGGTAACGATCCAGGGCCATGGGCGCACGGCGTAGTGGGCCAAGTTAAACCAAAACGTGGCCAGCAGCGAATGACGTTCGTCCTTGGCGGAAAAAATGCGTTGCGCGACATAGCCGCCTCCGCCGGGCTCGGCGCCCGGATACCAAGTGGCCCACCAGATAACCGATATATACACGAAAAAAGTAATAAGCGGCATCCAGGGTGAGTTGAGATCAGGAACGAAGTCGATCATCCCGCCGGCCTTGCCTCCTTGCAACGGCTGCGCGTGGGCGAGCTTTTCCATCAAGACATCCATCCCACCCAATCCGCGTACGGAAAAAACGGCCAGTAAGATGACCATGCTCATCTTGAGTATGAATTGGAAGAGGTCCATCACTAAAACGCCCCACAGGCCTGACAGCGTCGAAACAAAGGCGGTAAGCGCCATGATTATCACACAAATTACCAGCGCGTCCACCTTGCTCACGCCCAACGTAACTTGGAGGATTTCAACCATGGCCAAGTTGACCCAACCCATTATGATCAGATTAACGGGTAGCCCTAAATACAAAGCGCGGAAGCCGCGCAGGAAAGCGGCCGGCTTGCCGGAATAGCGTATCTCGGCGAATTCGACATCCGTGAGCACGCCGGCCCGGCGCCACAGGCGCGCATAAAAAAAGACAGTAAGCATGCCGCTGGCGGCCAGGCTCCACCACACCCAATTGCCCGCGATCCCGTTGGCCGCTACCAATCCGGTCACGGCCAGCGGCGTGTCGGCGGCAAATGTAGTGGCCACCATGGACGTGCCGGCCAGCCACCAAGTAGCCCTGCGACCGGAGACGAAGTAGTCGTCCATGCTGCCGGTGGCTCGCTTGCGGTAATAAATTCCAATGCCAAGGTTAATGGCGAAGTAGGCGCCGATGATTATCCAGTCGATCCGTTGTATCTGCATGCCGCGGCCCTCTGAAAATGCGTATGACTTATGTGGATGGCGGATTTAAGAACCCTTCCCCGCTACTTTCATCTTAATGTGGCGCGTCCTCATCTTTGTTATGAAGAACTGATGGCGAGCGCGCTGATGCGTAACGGCTACAACGCACCATCATTGTACCGGGTTGCTGAAAGATTGCAAGCGCCCGAGATTGTCTCCTGAAATTCGATCATAAGAAGCGCGCGGATGCCAAAATCCAGTCCCGCGGGGTCCTGGGTTTTGGACATTTGTAGGGAGTGGGGTACCACTTACAACCCAAAGCTCCGAAGGAGCGAGCTATAATAGCCAGGGGCAAGCGAAGCGCAGCCCCTGGAAAGAAAGCGTCCCTAGATCGCAAGCCCTGAAAGGGCGTACTAATGGAGATCAATTCCTAGGCCGCCGTCGATTTCTTCCATCGTATTCATCGAGCAGAAGGGTATCCCGCCCTTTCAAGGCTTGTAACTTATATAATCTTACATACCAGGGGCGGCGCTGCGCTTGCCCCTGGCTATTATAGCCCGCTCCTTCAGAGCTACGCGAACCAGCTTCGGGCTATGGCGGGGTGCCCCCTCGAAGTGGTGGGGACGAAAGGATCGTGCGGGTCCGGCTCCGCTACTTTTTGATAGGCTTATGATCGAATCTCAGCCGTTTAGTAAAGAAACAGTAGCATCGAAACGGATATTTCTGCTAACATAAAAAACGGATTTACGATCGTAACGGGTTGTCAAAGCGAAGTTCGGCTGAAAATTGAGGGAAAGTCGTTTCAGGGGTTCTTTCAGTTACAAGATAACAGGGGGTGAAAAGCGAATGAATTCCATCAGAACCAGTGATGAGTTAAACTTTGCCATTGAGGTCAGCCGCGCCGCCGGTAACTTACTCATGCGTTATTACGGCAAAGTCGTTGATTATGAGATGCGAGAATCAAGCGGCGTGCTCACGCGAGCTGATCTGGAGTCGGACGAGTACATTCGCGAGCAAATTGATTTGCAGTATCCGGAGCATAACATCCTTTCCGAAGAGCTCGAGGAAAAGAGCGTAAATTCCGAGCACACATGGATTGTCGATCCGTTGGACGGCACGACAAATTTTCTTAAGGGCAATCCGGTGTTTTCCGTTTCGATCGCTTTGGTTCATCAAAATCAACCCGTGCTGGGCGTAGTCTACAATCCTTATAACAGCGAACTATTCTTTGCTGAAGAAGGCAAAGGCGCTTATCTCAATACCCATCCCATCAAAGTAGCCTCCATCGACGCGCTGCAGCGGGCGATTGTTTGCATCGGCGCCAATTTTTCCGACCCGCAGGGGCAGAAGTCCGGTATGGCACTGATCAACCAACTGGCGCCGCCGGCGTCCTTTCGTATACGCGTCAATGAAAGCAGCGCGCTATCCCTTTGTTACGTAGCGGCGGGCCGTTTTGACGCCTTTGTCGATCCGGATGTGAATCCCTGGGATGTAGCAGCGGGCGGATTGATCGTGCGGGAAGCCGGCGGAGCCATTCATGATTTCACCGACCAACCATGGAACCCATTTGGACGCGGGGTCATCGCCTCTAACGGGCCGTTTCATCGCGACCTAATCGCCCGAGCCCTAGCCGTCTAACCGCGCTTGACTAAACCGCGTTGACTATTTCAGACGAGTCTGAAATACGAAGTCGCTGAATTGGCATCCTTCATGACGCCGGAGCGCGAGAACGTCCATGGATTTCTTATGTAACATCCTACGGTCAATCACCCCAGATTCTCGCAGACCCGTCCGCAGATCCAGAAACCAGACCGCAACCGTCAGGCGACCATGCGACTGACCATACCTCGCCGGAATGCCCGCTGAAGGTTTTCAAGAGCGTACCGTCGTTGACTTGCCAGATTTTGACCGTGCGATCGCCGGAACCACTGGCAAGCTTGGAGCCATCGACCGACCAAGCCAATGAAAATACCCAACCATCGTGGCCGGTAAGTGTTCGGACAATGGTGCCGTTGTTGGCATCCCAAATGGCCACTGAATGGGATCGGTCGCCAGCCGCGCTCGCCAGAAATGCGCCATTCGGCGACCAAGCCAGATGCCTCTCTGAGGTGTTTCTCGAAAACGTCGCCCGGAGCTCTCCGGTTCTTGCGTCCCAGATCTTAATCGTTCCGTCTAAAGAGCTGCTCGCCAACTTCGACCCATCCGATGACCAGGCTACCGACCACACCGGCAGATTGTGCCCTCGTATGGTTCTCATGACGATTCCGCTTTCGGCATTCCAAATTCGTAGCGTGCGATCGAGTGAGCCGCTGACGATCTGAGATCCGTCCGGCGACCAGCGCACGGCGCTGACTTTGGCGACGTGTCCGGTAAGTGTCCTGATCAGAAAGCCGGTATTGCCATCCCAGATTCGTATCGTGGCGTCCGCAGAACCACTGGCGATCTTCGAACCATCGGCCGACCAATCCGTCGACCAGACCGCGGCCGTATGCCCTATTAGGGTCTTCATGATGGCGCCGGTGGTAGAATTCCAAATTTTAACCGTCTTGTCGTCGACACCCGCGGCGATCTTAGAACGATCCGGCGACCAAGCCACAGACCATACGGAGGGCATGTGTCCGGTTAAGGTTCTCAGGCCGGTGCCGGACTCGACGTCCCATAGGCCGATGGTCTGATTCAGGGCGCCACTGGCGATCTTCGAACCATCGCTTGACCAGCCGACAGACTTCACTGATCCATAACCGGTGAGCGTTCTGATCTGATAGCCGGTATCGGCATCATGGCAATCCCATCAAATAAGTTACATAATGGGGACGAGTTTCACTAATTCGTTAACCGATTCATGTTAATTTCCCTTGAATTTCGCAAATTCACAGTACGTTTTGTTAGGTCAACTCCCTCCGTGGAAATCCAGGCTAGCGATTTTCGATCCTCTCGGCAACCAGATTACCCCCCTCACCGACGATGAGTGCGCGGTCAGTGTTCTTAAGAGCGTCCCAGTGGCGACTTCCCAGACCCTGACCGTCTTATCCCACGAGCCGCTAACGATGTTCAACCCATCCGGCGACCACGCCACCGATCTCACACTTTCTGAATGGCCACGAATGGTTCGTAAGACAGCGCCGGTTTCCGAGTCCCAAATCTTGATTGTTTGATCGGAGGAGCTGGTCGCGATTTGTGCGCCATCGGGCGACCAGGCCGCCCCCGTCACTGGGGAAGTGTGCGCTTGGAGGGTTCGCAATAAGGCCCCGGTCTTGGCATCCCAAAGTTTGAGGCTATTGCCCTGGGACGAAGAGCCGCCGGCAATTTTCGAACCATCCGGCGACCAACTCACAAGGAGCATGGCGTTGGGCCCCGCTGTCAGCTCTCGCAGGAGCGTCCCGCTTTCGACATCCCAAATCCGAATAGCATTTTCGCTGTAGGAAGAACCGCTGGCAAGTCTTCGGCTGTCGGGCGACCAAGTTACTGCGATCACCTCACTGCCATGTCCGGAGATGAGTCTGATAAGTCTGCCACTGTCGGCATCCCATATCTTAATATTCCGGTCCCGATCTCCACTGGCGATCATCGAGCCGTCGGGCGACCACGCCAAGGCATACACGTTGCCGCGCGGCTGCGGAAGCGTCCTTAAAATGGTTCCGGTGGCAACATCCCATAGCGCAATGTCGCGGTCTTCGGCTCCGCTCGCCAACTTAGACCCATCGGGGGACCCTGTAATGGACAAGACTTGTGTTGAAGGGACTTCGAATGTTCTTAAAATAGCGCCGGTGGCCACATCAAATATTGTAACTGGAGGATATTTTGGGCCGGCTGCGATCTTCTGACTGTCGGGCGACCATGCGATAAACTGTATATCAGGATTACCTACGAGCTGCCTAAGCAATGATCCACTTTCGGCATCCCATATTTGGATGGAATTATGGTCATACCCAGCCGCGATCTTTGATCCATCTGGGGACCAAGCCACATACAAAGCGCGGAACAGCAAGCGACCCAGAGTTCGTATAGTCTTTCCCGATTCAACATCCCACACTTTGACCGTTTGATCAAACGAACTGCTGGCGATTTTCAATCCATCGGGCGACCACGACACACCGGATACATAATCGGTATGACCGTCAATGGTCCGTATCAACGTGCCCGTCTCAGCCTCCCAAATTTTGATGGTTCGATCGTGGGATCCGCTGGCAATCTTCGATCCATCGATCAACCATGCCAAGGACACCACCAAGTTGGTATGCCCGATTAATGTTCTTAAAAGGACCCCGGTCTTGGCTTCCCAAATCCTAATCGTCCTATCGCGCAAACCGGCGGCGAGCTTCGTTCCATCCGGCGACCAAATAACCGACACGACCCCATTGGCTTCCCCGGGGATCACTCTGTCTACGGCGCCGCGCTCAACATCCCATAGGACGATACCCACACTGCTGGCCGCGGCCACTCGGTCGCCGATCGGGCTATAGGCGATCTTGCTTAGCTCACCGTATCCCAGGACCTGAATGGTTTGCCAACCCTCCATGTCTACGCAGGTCGTGGTGGCAAGGCATACACCCTGTACGCAAAGCCAAGCCGGCATGGCCATGAGGATATATCGACAGACTGTCCGTTTGATTTTCTTCAGCATAATGGTTTGACCCTTTCATAAACGATTACGCAACAGGAACTGCCATGAAGAAAAGATTAGAAGCCGGCAGTACGGCATCGCCTGCGGTAGCTTAGCCAATGCCAGCCACTTCGCCATATTGGCGATGAAGCCTTCACTCGCGGCTCCCCCAAATCCGAATAGTTCCATCCGCCGATCCCGAGGCCAGAGTACACCCATCGCTGGACCATTTCACGGAATTGACGGTACCCAAATGCCCGCGCAGAGTTTGCAGTAGAGTTCCTGCCTGGGCGTCCCAGATCTTAATCACACTTTCTGTCCGACTTGAGGCGCTTGCGATTTTTGAGCCATCGGGCGACCAGGCCACGGGACTCAAGTTATCGATAGGCCCTGGCAACACCCGCAGCAAGGTTCCAGTCAGCACGTCCCATATTTGAAGCGTTGGGTTTGTGCCGGTAGTGCCAATAACAATCTTTGAGCTGTCGGGCGACCAATCGATGCTATAAACCACTCCAAGCCTTTCACCAAAGCTTGAGACCAACACGCCCCTGGCAACATCCCAAATCTTGATTGAATCCGAGGCGGAGGCTATGGTCAAGCCGTCCGGCGACCAAGCGATCGTCCCAGTATAAACTTGCGGTATGGTTAGGAGGAGAATACCGGCACCCACGTTCCAAATCGTGATCTTATAATGACCGGAAACATAGACAGCAACCCTCGAGCTATCCGGCGACCAGTTAACCATTGTTGTCGAATACAGGCTAGCATCGTCTAATACCCAAATCTGCTCGCCGGTTTCGGGATCCCATATCTGCGCGCTCACTCCACCGGCGCTGGCAAGCCGCTCGGCGTTGGGAGACCATGCAACGATCGTGCTCAAAAAACTGGCCGTCACCCAGGAGCGGATCTCGGCGCCTGTATCCGTATTCCAGATCCTGATGGTTCTGTCGGATGAGTACGCCCCGCTAGCCAGCGTTGACCCATTTGGAGACCAAGCTATCGAATACACTTTGCCATTATGTTCCGTCAGCGTTTCGATCAGGTCACTCGACGCGGTATCCCACACTTTGATACTGGCATCGGCGGTCGCCGCCGTGACGATCTGAGACGCCACGGTAGACCACGCCACGGCGTTGACAGGCCCGGTGGAGTGTGGAAGCGACCGTAGGAGCGTGCCGGTGTCGACGTCCCATACCTTGCTGGCGCCGTCATAAGACGCGCTGGCAATCTGCGTGCCATCAGGGGACCATGCCGCATAGGTTACCCACTGCGTGTTTCCCGAAAGAACTCGTAATTGCCGACCAGAGTCGGCCGCCCACAGCTTAATCGTCAAATCATAAGCGCAGCGAAGAGGGCAATGCCTTCCGCCGGTCGAAGCGATCTTTGACCCGTCTGGTGACCACGATGCCGAGGTTATATACTTAACATGATCCGCCATGATGTTTATTTCAACGGTTCCTGTTTCAACATCCCAGATCTTGAGCGTATTATCCGACGAGCCACTGACCAGCCGGGATCCATCGGGCGACCAGGATACGGAAGAAACCATGGCGGTGTGGCCGATCAGCTCGCGGAGAAGAGTGCCCGAATCCGCATCCCAAATCTGGACCTTGCCATTACTCATGCTACTGGCGATCTTCGTACCATCCGGTGACCACGCTATCGCCGTGTAGTTAGCATCGTTGGATTCTATCGTTTGCAGCAGCGCACCGGAATCCGCTTTCCAGATCTTGATAGTCTTGTCATACCCGCTTCCGGCACTGGCGATTTTGTCACCCTCCGGCGACCAATCGGCGGATACGGCCCCGCCTATGTGGCCGGCCAGCACTCGCAAGGTCTGCATGTTCTCCATATCCCAAAGGACAACGCCGCGCGATCCGGCCACCGCCATCTGAGCGCGCGTTGGGCTAAAAACGATTTTATCGACCGTACCCATTCCCATGATTTTTAATTCCTCCCAATTTTCACCGGGTCCACACGCCGCCCAAGTCCGTGGACAGGAGGTTATACAGGCCAGCAGCAACGGAATAATGATCAGCTTATTGATACGATGGAAAACTAATCTACAAGGCATAATCTCCTCCCTTGAAATACCTGGGAGCGCCGGCATCCTTGCCGGCAAGGATGCCGGCGCTCCCAGGGGTATCGTTGCTATTTTCATACGTCGTGGTGCGCCCACAGGGCGCATGAACGACTCCTCAGGTGAATACGGGGTTACTCTTATCCCATTCTCCAAAACTGAAAATGCGCGGGTCCTCAGGCGCCATGGCGAGTGTTCCTGGACATGGGGCTTGCCTGAGTGTGCAGGCGCCGCGTCGAAATGTTCATGGGCTGAAGGCAATCGCCCGCGGGCGAACGTCAACATTGATTGTATCGATGACCCCGTGGGTTCGTGTGTCGATAACCGAGAGGGAACTGGAATCATAATTGGCCACGAGGGCTATGGCCCCGTCGGGAGATATTTGCAAACCACGAGGAGCCTGCCCAACGCCTACGGTGGCGGCTAGGGTACGCGTTTTCGCATTGATTACTGAAACCGTGCCGGCCCTGAGGTTGGCCACGTAAACAAATGCGCCATCCGGCGTGACCGCTATCTCAACGGGATAACTCATAGGATTTTCCAGGAGAATAAAATCGGCCACGGTGTTGGTTGTCGTGTCGATGATCCAGACGATTCGGTCTCCGGAACTCACATAGGCAAAATCTCCTTCTGGAGAAACCGCCACATGCCGAGGCTCACGGCCAACGAGCACATCATCAATGATGGTATTAGTTCCAACGTCGATCACCGAAATCTTATCGGAGACAGTATGGACGACATACGCGCGAGTTCCATCTGGCGCAATACCGATCCCGTATGGGTTTGATAGCGCGGGCAGCGTGGCGATAACTGCGTTGTTATCGGTCTCGATGACATCAATACTGTTGCCAGGAGCGATAGAGGCATAGACGCGCGCGCCGTCGGGGGTAATGGCCAGCCAACTGGGGCGAATGTTTAATTCCCCTAGTGGTATGCTGTCCATGACGGTGGCGCTTTTCGTATCGATGACCGTGATGCCATACGCGCCCGGATTCATAACGTAGGCACGCGCTCCATCTGGTGTAAAGCCGATGGCGTCCGTTCCGCCAAATACGGGGATCGCCGCCACCGTCTTACCCGCCTCAATGTCAATCACCAGCACATGGGTGTCGCTGCTGACGTAGGCCAGCGAACCTGCTTGCCCCGTTGTCGCCAAACAGCCTAAGAACAGCGACAGCGAACAAATGACTCTCGCCAACGTCGTAACAAACGCGCTCCTTTTCATTCGCATGATTTGATTTCTCCCTAAACATGTTTGTTGTACAATTTGCATGGCGACTTGACATGTCCGGCGCGGCTTAGGGAAGGGCTCGCAAGAACGCTAACGGGAGCGGGGGATTTATTGTGCCGTTAAAGGTGGCGCATTGTCGAACGGCCCCAAACGCGCCTTCTCCGCCTCACTTGTCCATCACGGGCTGGTGCACTGGCTATAGCCTAGAATTCCGATGTTGGTAACAAGGCTATGAGCTTTCGATGGCCCTAAACCAGGCGATAAACCCATAAAGTTCAACTCGAGCTTAGGCCACCGCAGACTAATGTACGCCCTCATCATACTCCCCCCGGCAAGAATGTCAACGTAGCGTGGCATGGTGTGACAGGTAGTGGAAACGCACTTAAATTTCCCCCGGTACAGTCCTAGGCTCGACCTCAAATTTTATCGAACAACGACCGGTATTCAAAAAATGAGAAAAATGATTTTCAAAATGACCTCGGCAAAAAATAAAATGGGTCGCCATCTATAATAATGGCCAATTTTTAATACTTTATAATAGAGGTAGCCAATTCCTGCGGCGGTTCGGCCAGGACGCGGGTCACGACCTGAGGATGATCCCTTTGAAAGAGAGAAACGTGGTCTGTATCCAAGATGAGCATTTATGCCTGGGGCGTGACCTTACCTACTTTCTCTTGATACTGTAAAACAGTCATCGCTAAGTTACCCTCCGTGGTGATGATCGTCCGTGCAAAAATTTTTTTGCACGGATCCGCGCGAACAAGCAGAGCCGGACAAAAATGGATCATTTGTTAGAGAAACCTCCTTGTCGTGCAAAATTCAGGTATACCATTTACCCTTGTGGGCCACGTATGGCGGATTTACGGGGCGGGGCGCGGCAGAAAATCATTTCCGTCGTTAGCCGTGCCTGTCCGCGGCCGCCGGTGAGTCCACACAACTTCTCTCCTAAAGAATTTCAGGATCAACACTCATCCATGATAGTATATTAATGATAGGCACAGGGGCCATTAACCCATTTTGAAGAGGCTGGTGTTTTGCATGAGTAAGCGCATTGTCATCTCTTTGGGTGGAAATTCGATTATTAAGCAGAATCAGCAAGGAACCGTTACTGAGCAGTTCGCCAACACTCGTGCTTCCCTGGGCGGCGTAGTTGAACTGACTCGGCGTGGCTACCGCGTGTTGATAACCCATGGAAACGGTCCGCAAGTGGGAAATATCTTGATTCGAGTCGAGGAGGCGTTGGATCAAGCTTATGATGTGCCGCTGGGCGTCTGCGTGGCGCAGTCCCAAGGCGAGATGGGTTACATGATTCAGCAGTCCCTGCAAAATGCTTTTTACCGGCATAACATTCGCCGGCCCGTGGTAACCCTCATCACACAGACGCTGGTCGATCGCAACGATCCTAGCCTACATAACCCCACCAAGCCGATCGGACCCTTCTATACGCAAGAACAGGCCAAGAAGCTGATCGAGCGCGGCCTGACCGTGATTGAAGACGCCGGCCGCGGCTATCGCCGGGTCGTGCCTTCCCCAATGCCACGCGACATTGTCGAAAAAGAATTGATTAAGCGATTATTCGAAGAGGAGGTTGTATTGATTGTGGCCGGCGGCGGCGGCATGCCGGTTTACCGTGAGCCCGATGGACGCTTTGAGGGTGTGGATGCCGTTGTCGATAAGGATCTGGCTACCGCCATATTGGCTCAGGCTATCGGCGCTTCCTCCATTCTGTGTGCCACAGGGGTTGAAAAACTGAAGCTCAATTTTCGTACACCCGCGGAACGGGATCTTGACCAATTGACGGTCTCGCAGGCCGAACAATACTTGTCTGTAGGCCAATTTCCAGCCGGCAGCATGGGCCCGAAGATTGAGAGCGCCGTCCAGTTCCTGAAAAAAGGCGGACAGGAATTTGTAATTACTTTGCCGGAAAAAATGGTCGAGGCCTTCGATGGCCAGACCGGTACCCGTATTGTACCGGACAAACCGTGAGCCGTCACCTTTCCGACCGCGCTCGGCTTCACCTCTGCCCCTTGGCGCCGTAAAGTTGCGCGCTAGCCGAGGTGGAGTAGGCATTGGTAAGAAAGACGGCCTATCCTGTCCAACCTGCAGGCCCGCCACTCAGACCTGCCGACTTATTTTAAGACATGGTCATACAACTCTGAACCAATTTAAAACATAGTCCAATACGCCCAATCGAGTGTAAAGGAACGTTAATCCATTAACAATCATCAAGATTGCCCGCCGCCTAATAAGCGAAACTCTATTGGCAATTTACGTGCAGGGCTCGTAGCTAGCCGTGGAGAAGGCCGGTAAAGTCCTTACGAAGTTCAAATCTCCAGTTCAATTTCTCCGTCCAAGAGGACAATAATGTATCTGAAGTTCGATCATAAGAAACATAAGAATGTCAAAATTCAGCCCTATACGGGGCTGGGTCTGGTCCCATCCGATAGCTTGTGATCGAATCTCAGTGCGCGGTCCGCTATCATTGACAAAGCCGGCGCTAACCCTTAAACTTCTTATCGCAAGAGGTAGTATCTGGATAATTTTATACGAGAGTGAGGCAAGAATGCGCCATGGATGCGGCTATTATGGATGTGGCTATTAATGACATTAGCGAGTGCAAGAAATGTTTAAGCATTGTTATCCCCGCCGATGTGGCAGAAGGCGAGTATAATCGACGCACGCAAGAACGGGCAAAAACGATAAGGCTACCCGGTTTCCGACCCGGCAAGGCTCCCGCCACTATTATCAAGCAGCGTTTCCACAAAGAGATCAAGAATGAGGTCGTACACGAATTGGTTGGAACGCGCCTATCGGAAGTGATCGAGGGGAAAGGCTTACGTCCGATTTCCCAGCCTGTGGTGGACAAGCTGGAGTTTGAGATAGGATCGCCGCTAACGCTGCAAATCTCCTTCGAGGTTTGGCCTGAGATCAATTTGCCCGATTATACCGGCCTCACAATTAAGGTAAAGAAAACCCCAGAAATTACCGAAGAGGAAATGAGCAAGGTTTTGGAGCATTACCGCGAAGAAGCGGTGACTTTTGTGCTCGCGGATGACCGACCGGTAAAGGAAGGTGACTTGTTGAATGTCCATTTGACCGCCATGTATGAACA
Organism: Acidobacteriota bacterium; assembly: GCA_016179055.1. Taxonomy (GTDB): domain Bacteria; phylum Acidobacteriota; class UBA6911; order JACOSC01; family JACOSC01; genus JACOSC01. The sequence goes on along the minus strand of JACOSC010000043.1, from coordinate 7,298 downwards.
CCGCGGTAAAATGATCATCGTCAAAGACGAAGATGGGACGTTTACCGTCGGGGACAGCCGTATATCCCCGGCATTCTCGGAGCAGCTCATTGGGGTCAAGGCGGGCGATGAGAAGGAATTTTCTATAACGTATAATGAGTTGCACGCCGATAAGCGCCTCGCCGGCAAAACCATTATTCACAAAGTGAAAATTCATGATGTAAAAATCAAACAGCTCCCGGAAATTAACGATGACCTTGCCAAAGACGTTGGACAGCACGAAACGCTGGAGCAGCTCAAGGAAAGTATTAGACGGGACCTTCGGGAGAGGGGGCAGCACGCCGTCGAGGATGAATGCAGAGAACAGTTAGTTGAGCAACTGCTGGAGAACAATCCCTTTGATGTGCCGGATGTGGCTGTAAATCAGCGATTGCAAGCGATCCTCCATGATCTGGCGCGCCTGCTCGGCCAACAGGCCGTTGACATTAAGCAGACCGCCATTGACTGGAAGAAAGTGGCCGAGGACCAGAGGCCGAGGGCGGTAAAAGACGTGCAACGATCGCTGATGCTCGAGCAGATTGCCAAGAAAGAGGGACTGGATGTGCTGCCGGCGGAAGTTGATATGGAGCTGTCTCGCATCGCCAAGGTTTCGGGAACTTCGTTGGAAGTAGTGCGAGCGACTTATCAAAAACAGGACCGGCTGGAGCCGCTCGAACAGGAATTACGCCTCAAGAAAGCTCTTGATTTCATGTACCGGCATGCTAAACTTATTAACGACCAAGGGGGAGAATTATGACCCTAGTCCCAATGGTAATTGAACAAACCAGTCGTGGTGAGCGCGCCTACGATATCTACTCACGCTTGTTAAAAGACAACATCATCTTCTTGGGCACTCCGATTGAGGACACCGTGGCCAATCTGATTACGGCGCAAATGTTGTTCCTCGACGCCGAAAATCCTGAGCGCGACATCAACTTGTACATTAATTCTCCCGGCGGGTCCATTTCTTCCGGCCTGGCCATCTACGATACGATGCAATTTGTTCGGTCCGATGTGGTGACTATTTGTATTGGACAGGCCGCCAGCATGGCGGCATGGTTATTGGCGGCGGGAACTCCCGGTAAAAGGTACGCGCTGCCCAATTCTCGTATATTGATACATCAGCCGGTGGTCTCCGGCCTTTCAGGGCAGGCGACCGATATTGATATATACGCCAGAGAAATATTACGCCTCCGGGAAAACATGATCAGAATCCTTCACCAGCACACCAAACAGACCGAGGAAAAGATCATACGAGATATTGATCGCGACTTTATCATGATGCCTGAGCAGGCTCAGGAATACGGTATCATTGATCAAGTAATTAGCCACCGGCCTTGATGACCTCAGGCTATGGGCTCGTTATCGTGCTTGTTTAGGAAAGGGCTGGATTGAAATGAGTAGAAATAATTTACAACAGGACGAAGGTTACCGTTGCTCCTTTTGCAACAAGGGCCAGGCCGAAGTGAAGAAGCTCATCGCCGGGCCGACGGTCTTCATTTGCGACGAATGCGTCGAAGTCTGCAACGAGATTATTTCTGATGATCGGCAACACCCCAAAGCCGCGCCGCAAACCCTGCTAAAACCAAAAGAGATCAAAGAATTTTTGGACATGTACGTTATTGGCCAAGAGACCACGAAGAAGAAACTGGCGGTGGCCGTATACAATCACTACAAGCGTATGGAGATCACCAAGCGCCGCGGAGAGGTTGAGCTGCAAAAAAGCAATGTCATTCTGATTGGTCCGACCGGAACGGGAAAGACCCTTTTGGCGCAGACCTTGGCCAAGATGCTGAGCGTGCCTTTTGCTATTGCGGATGCGACGACCTTAACCGAAGCCGGCTACGTCGGCGAGGATGTCGAGAACATCATATTGCGCTTGTTGCAGAATGCCGGCAACGATAAGGAAAAAGCGCAGCATGGTATTGTGTATATTGACGAGATTGATAAGATCGCGAAGAAAGACGAGAATCCTTCGATCACGCGCGATGTATCCGGTGAAGGTGTACAACAAGCCCTGCTGAAAATCCTTGAGGGTACGATTGCCAACGTGCCGCCGCAAGGCGGCCGCAAGCACCCCCATCAAGATTTCATACAGGTCGATACGACCAATATTTTATTCATCTGTGGCGGGGCCTTTGTTGGACTTGACCACATCATTGAATCGCGGCTGGGCAAGAAAGCCATGGGATTCGTCAGCGATCCCCTGGATGTCGAATCTCCGAAAGCCGGAACGCCCGACATCTTCCAGTACGTGGAGCCGAGAGATCTGATCAAGTACGGCCTGATTCCGGAGTTTGTCGGTCGGTTGCCGATCATCGGCACACTCTCCGAGTTGAACAGTTCGGCTTTGGTGGAGATTCTGACGAAACCGAAGAATGCTCTGGTTAAACAATATCAAAAGCTATTTGAGTATGAGAATGTCAAGTTGAAGTTTGCCGGCGAGGCTTTGGAAGCGGTGGCGGGCTTGGCCTTGGTGCGCAAGATGGGCGCCCGTGGCTTGAAACTTATTCTGGAAGACCTAATGCTTGATGTGATGTACCAACTCCCCTCGCAAAAGAAAATTCGTGAGTTTTCTATTACCAAGGAGATGGTAGAAAACAAAGAGCTCCTGGATATCACATTGTTGGAAAAGGCAGGATAACTGAGCTATGGCAGACGAGTTGATCACCAGTGGCACCGTGAGACTTCCCATGGTCCCGATTCGGGATGTCGTGGTATTTCCATACATGATGATTCCATTTGTTATTGGAAGAGCCATGTCGATACGGGCCCTCGAACAGGCCTTGGCCACTGATAAAAGGATTTTCCTGGCGACGCAGATTGACGCTACGGTGGATGATCCCGAACCCGAGGATATTTACACGGCCGGTACGGTGGCTAACATCGTCCAGAGCTTGAAACTCCCCGACGGGAACATACGAGTCTTAGTTGAAGGATTGAATCGCGCCAAAGTAACTCGAATTGAAAAAACCGGAGGGTTTCTAACCGGCACGATTGATTTGAAACAACCCAAACCGGCTTCTCCGGCGAAGTTGACGCTTTTTTCCAAGCGAATTACCAGCCTTCTGGATCAGCTTGCCAAGTTGAATCCGGGGCCCAATTATGACGATTTTTTGGCCGCGGTGAAATCGGCCGATCCCGATCACCCGGAGCGGCAGGCCGATATCATTGCCTCCAAATTTCCAGGGTCGATTACAGTCGAACAGAAACAATCCATCCTTGAGATTTTTGATCAGACGGAACGACTCAATAAGATCTGCGAGATTATTGAATTGGAGATTGAGAAAATCAAGGTGGACCGCACCATACAAGGGCGAGTCCGTCGTCAAATGGAAAAGGCCCAGCGGGAGTATTACCTCAATGAGAAGATCAAGGCCATACAAAAAGAGCTGGGTAAAAAGGACGAGAAGACTGAGTTGGAGGAGTTGCGCAAGAAGGTCCAGGCCGCCAAGATGCCCAAGGATGCTCATGACAAGGCCATGAAAGAAATCGAACGCTTGGAGATGATGCCGCCGATGTCGGCCGAGAGCACGGTGTCGCGCACGTATATCGATTGGTTAATCGCAATTCCCTGGGCCAAGAAGACCCGTGAGATACGGGATATCAATCATGCAGCAGTCATTCTTGAAGAAGATCACTACGGCCTGGATAAAATTAAAGAGCGCATTCTGGAGTTCTTGGTTATACGACAACTGGTTAAGAAACCCAAGGGATCCATTCTTTGTTTTGTGGGCCCACCGGGTGTCGGCAAGACGTCGCTGGGACGATCGATTGCCCGAGCCACAGGCCGGGAGTTTGTCCGCCTGTCGCTCGGCGGCGTGCGCGATGAGGCCGAGATCCGTGGTCACCGTCGGACTTACATAGGCGCCTTGCCGGGGCAAATTATCCAGATGCTCAAAAAAGCCGGCACCAGGAATCCGGTCTTCATGCTGGATGAAATCGACAAGATGAGCGTGGATTTTCGCGGCGATCCCTCAGCCGCTTTAATGGAGGTCCTTGATCCCGAGCAGAACAATAACTTTATGGACCACTACCTGGACACCGGCGTGGATCTCTCATCGGTCATGTTCGTTTGTACGGCTAATGTTCTTTACTCCGTCCCACGGCCGTTGCAAGATCGCATGGAGGTCATCTCACTGGCCGGTTACACGGAGTTGGAGAAATTGCAAATCGCCAAGCGTTTCCTCGTGAAGAAACAAATCGGCGAGTGCGGAATTAATCCGAAGCAGTTGAGCTTCGACGACGAAGCCATTCTCGCCTTGATTCGGCGGTACACGCGCGAGGCCGGTGTGCGCAACCTGGAGCGCGAGATTGCCAACGTGTGTCGTAAAGTAGCCCGAAAGATTGTCAGCACCAAGACGGAAGAGATCCTACGCATTGCGGAACCTTCCGTTGAAGAATATCTGGGCGTGGCGAAGTTCCGCGAGAAAGCTTCCATCTCGGCCAATGAGGTGGGGCTGGCCACCGGGCTGGCCTGGACGGAAGTGGGAGGGGAGGTCTTACATACGGAAGCCACTCTGATGGATGGCAAAGGCAGCCTCACATTAACCGGAAAGTTAGGCGAGGTCATGCAGGAGTCGGCGCAAGCGGCCTTGTCCTATGTTCGCTCTCGGGCGGGCGAATTTGGCATTGGACGGGATTTTTATCGTCGCCTGGATTTTCATATACATGTTCCTGAAGGAGCTATCCCCAAGGATGGGCCATCCGCCGGCATTACCATGGCTACCAGCTTGATCTCGATTTTAACCCGAATTCCCGTCCGTAGCGATGTGGCTATGACCGGAGAGATTACACTGCGCGGGAAAGTTCTGCCGATAGGTGGCGTGAAAGAAAAACTCCTGGCCGCGCACCGGCTGGCCATCAAGACTGTGATTCTCCCAAAGGACAATGAGAAAGACTTGCAGGACATTCCCAAGGAAGTGTTGGCCAATCTCAGCGTCAATTTGGTAGAAACAATGGATGAGGTGCTACGCATAGCGCTTGAGCGCCCCGTGGCTCCACAGACGGCGTGTTTGGAGGAGATTACTCCCAGTCACAAGGAAAACTTGCCGGAAACGCCAATTACTCATTAAGTCATTTTGTAATGTTCACAGGGATCGGGGGCCAGGGATCAGGGGCCAAGGGCCCGGTGACACCGATGACTGTTAGTATCTGACAAGATGAAATTGTGCTGAAACGGGAAAAATATTTTTTGGATGTAGCCTTTCACGCTTTGTTCATGCGGGTATTTGACGGTTTTCCAGCGCCTCCAACTTTTTGAATTTTACTGGTTTGGTTCCGGCTCGTCCGAGTTAGGGCTGGTCATTACCCAAACTTTTTTCGCTAAACCGAAGCATGGTTAAACCGGCCGCGTAGCGGCCTAATGACTTTAGCCGTGCCTTTCAAGGCACGGTAGGTCCGGCGGCGGAAATCTCTTTCGTCGCGTAGCGACGATTGAACCACTACCGCATCGTCGAGCGTTATTTATGGGACTGAATTTTCTAGAGGGCCGGTAGAACGCCATGATCGGCGGAATCAATCGTCGCTGACGCGACGGGGCTTGTGGCGGGGCCATGGGACCCGTGCCCTAAAGGGCACGGCTAAAGTCATTAGGCCGCTACGCGGCCGGTTCATAGTTTAACCTGTTGGGTTCCGGCTCGTCCGGGTTAGGAATTATCGTGATTGAGAGATTGGGTAGTGGAGCGGATGCTTAACGTATTGCGGAAGTCTTTGGAAAAGAAATCCAAGCAATTTCGCCTGATCCCCGACCCCTGACCCCCGTGAGCAGTTACGTCATTTCTGTATGGTGCGGAACGTACCTTTTGAAAATAAGTCCAATATACTTCGTTATCAGTGCCGGTCGGTCATCCGACTTTCCTAAAGATGGCATGCCGGAAATAGCTTTTGCCGGCCGATCTAATATTGGCAAGTCCAGTTTGATTAATTCGCTGGTCTCGGTTAAGGGACTTGCCCGAACCAGTCAGATCCCGGGTAAAACCCAGACGATCAATTTCTTTAAGGCTAAGGAGTCATTTTACCTGGTCGATCTTCCGGGCTATGGCTATGCCAATGTTCCGCGCAGGATCCGGGATCAGTGGCAAGATCTCATTGAGTCGTACTTGATTGGTCGCGATCAATTGCGGCTGGTGGTCCTAATTGTCGATGTCCGGCATTCTGCGAGTGCCGGAGATCTGCAGATGAAAAGTTGGCTGCAGCATAATTCGGTTCCGTTTGTCATTGTGGCTACCAAGGCCGATAAGCTGTCCAACAATCAGCGAAAGCAAGCCGAAAAAACTCTAAAATTGGGTTTTAGTGCCGATCAGATTATGATGTACTCCGCCAATACAGGGATAGGTAGAGAGGCCTTGTGGAAAACGATCAACCTTCGCTTGCGGTCACCGATGCCGGCTAAGGATTCTGCGTCGCCAACTGGCTAGTTGGTGTTCGCATTTTGAAGATTCAGCGACCCCTCGTTTTTTACAGCTACGTCAATAGCTCGGATTCGCTTCAGCGAATTTTCCCGCTAATAGTTAGCCTGATGATTTGAGCGACGCGGCGAGGAGGGGTCTCTTATACCTCCATAAACAAATGAAGCTTAGGGCTCACGCAAGGCGCAAGGTTGAGACTGGTATTTTATCGGGAGGTAAGCTGAGGTCGGCAAAAGGCGTCGGCCCAGCCGTATTCTAAAGGAACAGGCGGGCTGCCGTTGACAGGCTTGCCATGATTGGCTGTACGAACCGGGAAAAATGGGGTAACTGTTCAGGGCGGTCGCCAGCCGGTCCCCGAAGGGGACCTTGTCAATAGCCGTGGGTGGCGCTCCGCGCCACCCACGGAATGCCATCACCCTCGTCCGGACCCTGAAAGGGTCCACGTAGGGTCCGATGTGGGTGGACTACTGCGACCCTTTCAGGGTCGGCCCGCTCTGGGGGTTCCGGTCCGGGGGTGGCGAAACGCCACCCCCGGCTATTAACAGCGTCCCCTTCAGGGACCGGGCGCGGTAGGGTTACCTTTTGTCGATAGGCTCATCAGCGGATTCCCTTGAACAGTTACAAATTGGGTTGGAGAAACGCGATTCAAAAATCTGTCGGCTAAGACAGTAGTAGACCCTTCAAGGAGGAAATATGGAAGATCCAGATCTGGATGACAATCAGACGTCGAAGACGCACGCGCGGCGGGGCCGGCCGGCGAAGCCGGCGGGGGAAAGCCCGCACGGCCGCGTGGCGGCGGCCCGGCGTCCGCCCCGGGCGCCGGGAAGTGGCACGGCGCCGGCGGCCGTCGACCATGAGCGGGAGGGCGGC
>JACOSC010000042.1 GCA_016179055.1 Acidobacteriota bacterium | reverse complement strand
CTCAAGGCTCCTTTTCTCGGTTTTCGGTAAATCGATGTTATTTATTTTTTCTTTAATCGGCATGGAAAGACTCCTTATGGTTTAGTTCTCCCATGCTATTTTAGGGATCTGAATTGAATTTGTCTAGCAAAAAAATTTCCTATTTATAAGAGCAGGCCTTTCGTTTTTACCACCACTTTTAATTACACCCCATCCAACCCGACCCCGTTTTTCCAGCGCAAGACGCGCAGCTCATACGGAAACGAGTGGCGCAGGTGTACGTATTGATCGTCATTAGTGCGCCCTTTCAGGGCTGGCGTGCTTAGGAGGCTTTCTTTCCAGGGGCTGCGCTGCGCTTGCCCCTGGCTATTATAGCCCGCTCCTTCGGAGCTTAGGGTTGTAGCGGCACTCCACTCCCTACCAAATGTCCAAACTCTTGAGGGCGGGCTGTCTGCTCGCCCTTTTCTCGTCTCGATTAAGATCTGGACGCAGATCTGAGATTTTGTAGCATATACCTGCCTTCATATCCCCGTTTTGTGTCTGAAGTGCCTTTAGCCTCCCGCTCGATGTTCGACGGTGATGAGGATAACGCGCATGTTCTCAATAAATCGGGGCAAGGAATTTTACCAAAAATGTCAGGGCCCACGGACTAATGCTGCCACTGAATCTTGGAAGAGGTCCTTACCCAATTTATGTAGAAGATACCCGCTGGCCCTGAAAGGGCCGAATAAGATAGCCGGGGGTGGAGCGGAGCGCAACCCCCGGTGCTCCCTACCCCCACGTTTCGACCCTGAAGGGGTCGAACCCCACCGCCGCGCGTGCCTTTAGGCGACCCCTTCAGGGTCGAATGAACTCCGGTCATGCCTGACCGGGGGTTCCGCTCCGCGCCACCCCCGGCTATTTTAGGTATCCCTTTCAGGGATATTATTGGCCGGCCTTGCGTCTTCTCAATAAATCGGGGTAAGGGATTATCCCAAAAATGCAGGGTGCATGGTCAAAGGCCACTACTGAATCTTGGGAAAGGCTCGTACTCTGATTTATTGAGAAGATACGATAACGCCTTGCTGCGCGAATCAAACCTGATATACTGTCTGGATAATGGCTGAATTCAGACCGCTCATGGCCTCTCCACAGGAAGCCAAGCATGCCGCGACCGGCCGGCGCCGGCTTGGGGTCATTGACCTATTGCTGGTCCTCATGTCGGTAATTTGGGGAATTAACTTTACGGTTATCAAGACGGCGCTGGTGGATTTCTCGCCGCTGAGTTTCACGGCCATGCGCTTCTTGATCGCCTCACTAGTTTTATTGGCCGTGACACGGTTACTAGGCCGCCGCCCCAGCATAAGGCGGGGCGATCTGGGTCCACTGATGTTCTTAGGAGTCGTGGGGCACCTGGTCTACCAAGTGGCTTTTATCGAAGGCCTGGCCCGCACGCGGGCCGGCAATGCCGCATTGATCTTGGCTACGACTCCGGTGTTCATCGCGCTGCTCAGCGCCGCGATCGGGCATGACCGGCTCAACGGAAAAGCCATATTGGGCGTCAGCCTCTCCTTTGTCGGGATGACCATCATTGTGACGTCAAATGGGCAGAACGTAGGCATAGGCGGTACCTTGTTCGGCAACTTGTTGCTGTTCGGCAGCACAGTTTGCTGGGCTTTTTATACGGTAGGCTTGAAGCGGTTCATCGTGCGCTACGGTCCGCTTGCGACGATGCGTGTGGCCATACTATCCGGGACGGGACCGTTATGGCTGGTCTCGATTCCGTCGCTGCGGCAGCAGTCATGGAGCAGCATACGACCGGAGGCTTGGGCCGGGTTGCTGTTTAGCGCGCTGGGCGCCATCGTGGTCAGCTTTTTCATATGGAATTATGCCATCAAGCGCATCGGCAGCACGCGCACGGCCGCCTTCTCAAACCTGACGCCGATTTTTGCGCTGGTCGTGGCCTGGCTAGTGCTGCATGAACGGCCCTCTGTCGGCCAGTTGATCGGCGCCGCGGTGATTCTGCTCGGGATCTATCTCACTCGCGGCGAAACGTCCGCCGGCAAAGCCGCCTAATAAAATCCAACGCCAACCCGCAAGGACGCACCAGGTACTAGGAGTCTGTCGGAGAATTCAAGAATCGGTCTTTGCTAAGGCTGCGTTTGCCATTATTACCCTGTCTATTTTGTAGAAACAGGGGGTTCGCCGAACGCTCAAATAGCTTACCTCCGACAGACTCGTAGCCCATTCAAACACGGAAGCGTATAAACACTTGGGTAATTGCAGCCCCCCACTGAAAGCGGGCTTTAAATACCCTCTCACGCGCCGATCCACTTACCGAAGACAATAAAAAAGGCTCCCGAGGGATCGGGAGCCCCTGAAAATTGTCGCCATTCTGGGTTAATCCTAGGGCGCGCTGAAAACTTAGGTTAGAAATTATACTTCAAGCCGAATTGGACGACACGCCGCTCTCTGGCCGTTTTTACTGCAGTGACACGACCAAAGCTGGGTGATCCAATGCTGCCTGACGGATTGGCAAACTGGGCATGGTTGAAAAGATTGAAGAACTCGGCGCGGAATTCGACGTGCTGGCTTTCCGTGACCTTAGTTCGCTTAATTACATTGAGGGCCCAGTCATTGACTCCAGGTCCGCGGAAGACGTTACGTCCCCAATTGCCGAAACGGCCAGCGCCCGCGTTAATGTTTTCCGCGGATCCCACGCGGCGGAAAAACGGATTGGGCGCTCCGGTAGGACTCCCACCGCCTATTCCATTGAAGTAACGATTGGGTCCGCCGAGATCGCTGTCTGTGTTCCGCGGGTTAAAGAATTGAACATTTCCACCGATAAAGTCCGGACGGTCACTACCGGCGTTGGTTAGCGATCGGTCCTGAGGTTCGGTGATGTTGAACGGCGCACCGGACTGGAACTCCGTTATACCACCGATTTGCCAACCACCCAACACTTTGTTTCCCACACCGGTGAGATTTTTTCCGAAAGGTAACTCATATAGGTAGGTCACGACGAAACGCTGCCGTATATCTTGCTCGGAATTACCGCGGTCAGCTTTTTTATCGTTGAAGCGAACATTGGACCGCAGGCCGGAGGCATCATCGATGGTGTGACTGTAAGTGTATGAGCCTTGAAACTGAAACCCCTTTGCGAACCGTTTGATTACGGACATCTGCAGGCTATGGTAGTTGGAGTTGGCCGTAGTTTCCTGGTTAGAGATGCCGCTAAACACTTGATTACTGTATTGCGCTCTTTGTGGGTGCGTAAGGTTAATGACACGGCGTTCCTCCGTATTGCGTGTGCTCGCCGGGCCGAACTGGTCGGTTAGGGTTGCCGGGTTAATTTCTCGGCGTGTCAACAGCTTTATACCCGTTGTTCCTACATAGCCTAGCTCGATGGTGTATCCTTTAAAAAATTCGTACTGGAGGTTCAAATTAAATTGGTTACCGTACGGAGTACGGAAAGTAGGATCCATCACGGTCAAGCCGATTGGCGCCACCTGGGTAAAGTCAAAGCGTTCGCCTGGCCTTGCCGGCGTGAAAGGGAAGGGGTTACGCGACAGCGGGGTTGTGCCGATCGGGTTCAAATAGGGATCGTTAAAAGTCGTAAAGACGGCAACAGGCTGTGCCGCATAGGGCGGGGAGGTTAAGAACTGCAGCGTCGTTTCCGAAATCACGACATCGTAAAAGATCCCGTACCCCCCGCGCAGGCTCAGTTTTCCGTTGCGCAGGACATCCCAGGCAAATCCAATGCGCGGAGCAAATGCCTTCTTGTCGCTGCGATAGGTTGACCGCGGAATTCCGGTGTCGCCTGGGAAGACCATACCGACCGGCGCCGTCGGGAACACGGTGGATTGCTGTCCCAGCCGGAAACCGGCCACCTGATCGCGGGCATCGTAGAGAGGTTTGTTGAACTCATAGCGTACGCCCACGTTCAACGTGAAATACGATTTTATTTTATAATCATCCTGCACGAAGAAGTTGTAGGACTGCGTTCGGTATTCACGCCGTCCTGCACTATTTTGCACATAAACAGTCATGACGCCGTTGGCAAAGTCTCGCAAAGCTGGTGTCAGGCCCGGAATTTGCGGCAGATTAAAGGCGTCACTCGCACCGCCCCGTATGTCAAACAGACCATTGTTGATGAAATCGAACACTTGTTTCTGGGAGAAGGTGCGGATGTCCGCGCCATATTTAAAAAAGTGCTTCGATCCCACGCGGTGGGAGAGATTATTGGCGTAGTGATAGGTATCGTCCTTGCGACCTTGCGGTCCTTGAATGGTATTTCCCCATTGGGTGAAGCCGGATATACGGACATTCGGAGGGCCTTCCGCCGTCGGATCATCGGGATTGATACCTCGAAGGTTCAAAGACGAAATCGGGGTACGATTCACCGGAACTACGCTCAGTGTATCGCGCCGATGAAAGGAAAAGCGGCCCTCATTTATAATACTGTGGGTGAAGACATGGGTGTCGGCCAGTGTGAAGTTGAAAAAGCGTAGATCGCCCGTGGTTCCAAACCCTGGAATAAAGGAGCCCCCAAATGCGTAAGGGGCGCTCGAATTCTGCTTCTCGTAGGAGTAGGAGCCAAAGAGACGGTTCTTCTGTGAAAAGGCGTGGTCGATGCGGCCGAAGATTTGATTTCGATCCAGGCTGTCGGGCCCGGAAGAGAACAGGGTGTTGCCTTCGCTGGCGCGCGGTACTAACGCCAGCAGGCTCCGCGCGGCCGGGGTCCCAAACTGATTGATCAAGGCCCTTTGCGCATCGTTAGGAACCGTTGCCGATTGTGAGATGCCTACGCGCCGACGTAAACCTAGATAGCTGAAAAAGAAGAAGGTATTATCTTTTATGATCGGGCCACCTATGGTACCCCCAAATTCGTTTAGGTTAAGCTTAGTGTTGCGCTCACCGACGAAGGTCGGAGTCGCGTTGTTAAAAAAGGGTGTGGTATTTAGCACGCGATTACGGAAGAACTCAAATACGTTGCCGTGAAAATTATTTGTACCCGATTTAGTTATCACGTTGACAATGGCGCCGGAATTGCGCCCATATTCGGCCGCGAACGTGTTGGTCAAAATGCGGAATTCCTGCATCGCATCGAGATTAAAGCCCTGAATAAGATCGGGAACGTTAATGGCCAAATCGTTACTATCGCCGCCATCCAGTAGGAAATTATTCGCTTGTGCTCTTTGTCCGTTCACCGCGAATGGCCCAACCTGTCCGGAATCATTAACACCTGCTTGTATGGTGGCCAATTGCAATGGATTTCGCCCGGCAAGGGTCACAACCACGGGGAGATCGGTAAGACCTTTGTTGTCTACCGTTCGTCCCAGTACCGATGTTTCAGTGTTGACTTGCGGGGCTTCGCCGGTGACATCGATCTTAACATCGGAGGCTTGCCCCACTTCCAGTTGAAAATCGACTCTCAATGAGTCATTCACGCTGAGGCTGATCTTTTCTCGCACAAACTTTTTAAAGCCTGGCATCTCAACAGCCACGTTATATACCCCGACGGGCAATAATTCTAGACGGTAAAAACCTTCCGGGCTGCTGATGGATTCTCGCTTGAAGCCGGTGGACGGATTGGTGGCCGTCACGGTGGCGCCGGGAAGGACGCCGCTGGTCTGGTCAACAACCGTTCCAGAGATGGTTCCTGTAGTTTGAGCCAATGCCGCCAGACTCAAACTCGTTGCGATGGCTCCCACGGCCAACAAAAGAAAAACAAAACGAGTAAACCCCTGTCTCATAGGTCCTCCTAAAATTTGGAAGAGTTAAACACAAAATGCGAAGGAAAAACTTACTCCCACGTCCACCTTTAGATGGGAAAGTCTACATATATCGTCGCGGCATGTCAATATTATTACCAGGGATTTTCCTGAAGTTCGATCATAAGAAACGCGCGGACGCCAAACTCCAGTCCTGTGAAGTCCTGGGGTTTGGACATTTGTAGGGAGTGGGGTACCGCTTACAATCCAATTCTCCGAAGGAGCGAGATATAATAGCCAGGGGCAAGCGAGGCGCAGCCCCTGGAAAGCAAACATCCCCAGCACGCCAGCCCTGAAAGGGCGCACTAATGAAGCTCAATTCCTAGGCCGCCGTCGATTTCTTCCCTACGTATTCATCGCGCCGAAGGGTAGCGCGCCCTTTCAGGGCTTAT
>JACOSC010000041.1 GCA_016179055.1 Acidobacteriota bacterium | reverse complement strand
GCAAGGGGGTAGGTTCCCACTACAAGGAGTTTTTGAGTCGATCCGATTTCACGTCCCTTGATAATAAAAGGTTCTTTCGAGAAACAGGGGATCAAATACCCTAAAGATTTTTATAATTAGACATCAACTGCGGAAGTTGGGTTAGTGACGAAGCAATCCCCTGTTTATGTCCGTTAAAAAGCGAGATTGCTTCACTTCGTTCGCAATGACAATCTTTAACATGATATGCTGGTTGGTTATAATGCAAAGAGATTTATGACTCACTACACTAGTGACTTCCCTGCATGATTGAAGAGGATGAAGGTAATGGGGAAGGTTCTTTTTTGATGAGGTCGTCTTTTGAAGGGATCTTATTTAAAAAATTTTTATTAATTTGAAAAACCGAACCAGACGGATTTCCCAGAGCCGATAACCCATCGGCCGGCCCTTTTATTTTCCCTGTTTTATTTCCGACTAAAATAGTATAGGTTTTTCCCTTTTCATGAAATTTCAATGAAACGATAGGAGCATCAAGACCATAATCTTTTAGGCGCCGGGCTTCTTCATCGAGAATTTTCTCCCCTTCCAGCATCCCCGCCATGAAAAGAAAAGAAGAAACCCTAACTTCGTCAATTTTATCGTTAGGGCGGTCACCAAACGTCCACTCTTCCCCTTTTTTGGTGAGCGACCACGATTTTTCAAGCGTTTTTACCTCTATTTGATCGATTAAACCCTGGTCATAAAAAATCAAACGTTTATTTCTTAACCCCCAGAAATCTTTTTCAATAATCGATTTAATATCCGCACCGGCCAAATAGACTTTTCCGCTATCCCCCCGTTTGACATAAAGGGTCTGAGAAAGAGCCCCGTCATCTCCAATCAGAAGTTTTAAAGTCGATTTATTTTTTAAGGTGACGACCGCGGATTTTTCAGGCGTGGTAAATCCAAAAGATTTTAAATCGTCCCCTTTTTCGTCTATCAGCCGGGTTGTTCCAAGGTCATTTATTTTTTGAATGATACTCTCGATTTCCCTTGAATCGGCTAAAACGTTGAGAGGAGCGGAGGCTGTATCCTGCGGGATGTTCTGAACCATCCATTTTCCCTCCGGATTTTTTTGAAAGAGGAAACGGCCTTTAAGGGAAATAAGTTCAACCTGTGAAACCTGATCGGCTGAAAAATCAAAAAGTTTTTCAGCCTTTTCCTTCTGTTCTATTTCTTTTTTCTCTTTCGGAATATCAAAAAAAAGAAGGTAGGCCGTTAAAGCTAAAAAAATAATTAAAAATCCCCATGTGGCCTTATACTTCATTTTCTCTTCCGTTTAATCCAAACTGTAATTCCGATGATCAAAACAAGCCCGGGCACAATCAAGATCGGAACGAAAAAGAATAATTTTCCCTGGGTGCTGGTTAAGAAAAGGGGCCCTGTTTTTGAAGGGGTTGACCGGACAGAAATCAACCCTTTTTCTTCAGCCAGCCAGCTGACCATATTTAAAAAAAGATCGCTATTTCCCGCGGCTTTCAAAAAAGCGTTGGTGGCAAAATCAGAGTCACCCGCAACAATCCATTTTGAAGGTTTTTCCGGATCTGTCTCTGATTTTTTCTTGAAAGTAAAAGCCCCGGCAATCGTCACCGGTCCTTTAAAATCTTCTCCCGGATCAAACCGGGCTTCACCGGATTGAATTTTTGTTTCTCCCCAGCTATTCGGACCGCTTTCAGCGAGAGGACTATAATTGATTTCTCCCTCTTTTTCTTTCATAAACGAAAAGGAACGGGCCACCGGAAAGAATACCGGAGCTTTCATCTCCCTCGTGATATCGTGCAAAGGATATGAGTTTACGACAGGAATGGTAAAATCCCCTCCGAAAAGACGGGAGAGCGGATCGATAATTAAATCTTTTTGAAGAGCGACGCCCCATTTTTCAAGAAATCCTTCGAAATCAGATTTAGACTCCGGATCAATTAAAAAAAGAACTTTACCCCCTTTATTTAAGTAATTTTCCAGCCCGGTTTTTTCAGAGGGAAGAACCATCGTCATCGGCCCTCCGACAACGAGAACGGAACTATCTTCCGGAACCTTTCCCTCCTGCAGCATTAAAAGGCTCTTTACTTCATAGCCGTCTTTTTCCAGCGCATCTTTGGCAAACGAATATCCCTCTTTTTCCGGATCTTTAATTTTATGTTCGCCATGACCTTCGAGGAAATAAATCACCTTTTTTTGATCTTGATTAACCTGGACAATGGCGTTGATGAGTTCCTCTTCATTTATGGCCCTGACCCTCTTTTCCTGTTTACCCCCTTCTAAAACCAGGGTGTCCGATTGGGTAATTCCGTACTGCTTTGCAATTGCAGGTCTTTTACCCGGGTCAACGAGCTCATACTGAATCTTCGGGGTTTGATATTTAAAGCTGTTTAAAAGATCAACAGCCTCTTCTCTGGATTTGGTTCTTTCGTCAACAAAACCTGTAATCTTAATGTCTTTCTTCAAGTTCTTGAGAATTTTAACGGTTTGCGGAGAGAGCGAAAATTTTCGCTCTTCAGAAAAATCGAACCGGAGATGATGTTTAGAAAGTAAAACCGCCAGGACAATCAAAATACCGATAAAGAAAAGGGTCATTAAAACAGCGTTTGCCCCCATCCGGGCCGAGCGCTTTTTAGAAAAAGCTGTTAATCGGGTAAAATGGGTTATGAAGTAGTAGAAGAGAAAACCTAGAACAACAACTTCTAAAACAGAGACTAAAATTGTTTTGTCTGGATAAAGACTGTATAAAATCCATCCCGCAATGGCGCCGAGAAAACCAATTAAACCTAAAATATTACTTATTTTTTCTTTCATACAATATACCGCCCTTTATTAGGTTGCTCAAAAAGTTCCAGAGGCAAGACCGCAGATTCGAGGCGACGGAGGCGTACGCAGTAAGTACGTTGAGGAAGCCGAGAATCGAGAACGCAGCATCTGGGCTTTTTCAGCAACCTATTGTTTAGGATTTCCAGCGTTGCGAGTCTACCACCTGATACGTCACAAACAAACCCAAAACAATCATTCCCACGGCATAAGCGATATCGCTGGTATCGATTAACCCCTTGGTAAAATTTTCAAAGTGGGAAATTAGAGAAAGATAACTCAAGAGGGTTCCGATGGGCGTATCAGAGAAAACCTGCCCCATAAACCCGACAATCCAAAGAGATAATAAAAATCCAAAACTGATGACGGCGGAGATGATCTGATTTTCAGTCAGCGAAGAAGCGAGAGAGCCCCAGGCTAAAAAAACGCCTCCGCAGAGGAGCAGTCCGAGATACCCTGATAAAACCGCTTTCCAGCTGATCTCCGTGACACTAGCCATTAAAACCGGGATATAAAAAGTTAAAACCAGCATGAGTAAATAGAGCAAAAGAGCCCCCAGGAATTTGCCAAAAACAATTTCAAAGACTGTAATGGGCGACGTAAACAATAACTCTGACGTCTTCATCTTTTTTTCCTCGGTAAAGAGCCTCATGGTTAAAAGGGGCATGACCAGAAGAAGAACGATAATCATATTACCGAAGGATTGCCTGAAAATGACTTCTTTAGGATTAAACTGCCCCATCCCCCCCTGGAATCTCATCATCTGCATGCTGGCCTGATTCACAGCGGCAACAATATTAGAGTAGAGAAGTCCCATAACCATTAAGAAAATAAACAGCACGACATACGCAATGGGAGAATAAAAATAGCTCCGAAGTTCTTTTTGGGCAATCGTCCAAATGTTCCTCATGCCGCTCCCCCATGATTTAAATTTGCGGGTTCTTCCTGGGTCAATTTCAAGAAGATGTCCTCAAGCGAAAGGGTTTGGGCTTTTAATTCCAGCAATCCCGCTCCTTTTTGAACAATGATCCTGGCTATCTCTTCTCTCAGATCAGACCCTACCGGGTATTCCGCCATAACGTTCCAGATGTCCCCGCCCTCTTTCGATTGGACGATTACATTGATTACGTCCGGGATCATTTTGATTTCGTTGATCATTTCATCACTTCCTCTTCGAATCACCAGGTTGACCTTTTCTGACTTGCGTAAATTGGCTGATAACCGCTCAGGCGTATCCTCAGCCACGATATGCCCTTCGTTGATAATCAACACCCGCTGACATAACGCGGTCGCTTCCTGCAGAATATGCGTGCTTAAAATAATGGTGTGTTCGCCCGCCAGATTCAGAATCAGATCCCGAATTTCGATAATTTGATGGGGGTCTAATCCTACTGTCGGCTCATCTAAAATGAGTACTTCGGGATTATGAATGAGCGCCTGAGCCAGCCCTGCTCTTTGCTGGAATCCTTTGGAGAGGTTTTTAATCAACCGGGTTTTAACAGATACCAGGTTACATTTATTCAAAACATTTTCGACTGCCGGAGAAATTTCTTTTGAAGCGACCTGTTTGAGTTTAGCCACAAAAGTGAGATATTCAGACACCGTCATATCAGAATAGAGCGGCGGAATTTCGGGCAAGTACCCTATCCGTCTTTTAACCTCCAAAGGCTTCTCAAAAACATCAAAACCCGCGATCACCGCGGTGCCGGAAGTCGCCGGAACAAAACCGGCAATAATCCGCATGGTCGTTGTCTTCCCGGCTCCATTGGGGCCTAAAAAGGCGACAATCTCCCCTTTATTCACCTTAAAGGTGACATGATCAATCGCTTTGACGCCGCCGTATTGTTTGGTGAGATGGTTCACTTCAATCATGAGACATCCTCAAATTTCAGTCGGTAGTTATATACAATTAAAAACAGCTTGTCAAGGAAGGAAAGGGCTTGCGGAGAGATTTAAAATTAAATCTTTTTAGAATGATCTTCTTTGTAGGAAACGATAAAACCAAATAAGGCGATAATCAATACTCCCGCCAGAATGATATAAAAAACCATTTTATTTACCTCCAGCAACTTTTGGTGGAATAATATAAAAAGCTGTAACAACTAATGTTATCACCGAAATAAAAATAGTTGTTCCTGTCAGAATATCTAACTTGTCGGTAAATAAACTTCCGATAAACCCGACTGTCGCCAAGTACTTTGCGATATCCATTAACATTTTACCTAATTCTTTTCGGCGATCTTCATGTTTCATTCAAACATTATATTATCATGAAGGAGGATAAATAACAACTGAAGCAAAAAAGGTTGCTTTATAAAGAAGAGGCTTTTTTTTCATCCTTAAGAAGGACGGAGCCGATCAGTTTTTTCAGGTCGGAAGAAGAAAATGGTTTGTTAAGAAAGGGGAGATTGACACTTTTACAAAAGGCTTCCAGCTGATCATTCATCGCGCCGGTGATCAGAATACACCGGTGGATCAGATGGGGCTTCACTTCACTCATATATTTATAGAGCTTTTGACCGTTTAAACCGGGCATCATGACGTCGGAGAGGATCAGGTCAAAATCATCGCTGGCAATTTTTTCAAAAGCTTCGAGGCCGTCAACCGCCTGTTCAATGGTGCATTTTTCGTTTTTTAAACCCTCAAGAAGGCCTCTAATAACATTGGGGTCATCATCCACAATGAGGATTTTTTTACCTGAAAGGCCGGTTTCCGGATTCATTCCCCCTCCCCTTCGACAAAGTTTCTCACATACTACAGAAAAATATCTAAGAAAATCAAGGGGTTTTTAAATGATACCAACGGAGATGGTTTATTGAACTGCCCCCGTCGCCACAATGGACCTGGGACTCGTGCCCCCAGAAATATACAAAGGGGACCCCAGTATTCCAGTTAAGGGATCAATCGCATGGGCCGTTATCCAGCCCCTTCCTTTATTAGCAACATAGGCAAACCGCCCGGAGATATCAATCGATATGCCGTAGGGGTTGTCATCCAAATTTAGGTAATAATATCCGTTTACCCCGAAAAGTCCCGTTACAGGATCAATTGCATAGGTCGTAATATAATTTGAACCGGAACTTGTTACAAAAGCAAATTGACCTGCTGGATTTATTATGATGACAGTTGGAATCGATCCTGTCCCAAAAGTCGCCGGAATTAACGGAGTCAGCGCCCCCGGGGTTCCATTCGCAGGTGAGCTGATACTAAAACCGGCGACTTGGTTTAAAACCGAATCGGTCACATAGGCAAATCGTCCGGTGGGATCGACCGCAATGGAATAAGGATTCGATCCCGATCCAAAGGGACTCCCGCTAACCAGCGTTAATCCCCCCGAATTGGAATCAATCTGGTAAACATTTACATCCAATGTCCCTGTGGCTATGAAACCGACATAAAGAAATAGACCTGTCGAATCGATACTCACAGCTTGCGGCGCTCCTCCTATGCTCTGAACGACCGGGGTCATCGGTGATGGGCCATTAAAAATTTGCTGAACAGGAAAAATCGTTACGCTATTGGAACTCTGGTTCGCCACATAGAGAAACCTTCCGCTTGGGTCCACCGTAAGCGCCTGGGGACCCAGATCTGTAGAAAAGGGAGAATAGCTACTTTCTGTCAGCACTCCGGTAACGGGATCAATGGTATAGGCTGATATGGTATTCGATGTTCTATTGGCAACAAAAACATACTGGCCTGATGGATCAGCGGCAATCGCCGCTGGAGATGAGCCGGTAGCCCTGGTATTTGGAGAAGGAACATTCGTCAAGGCGCCTGAATTGGAATTGATCGAAAAAGCGTAAACCGTACTGGTCGCAAAATCAGCAGTATAGGCGAACTTCGGAATGAAAGTGACGGGAGCGCTCCCTTGGATCAGAGCCAGAGCGTAACTTCCGGAACGGCTCCGCATGGTCCCTGATTGCGTCAGCCCGCCTGTATCCGTATTAATGCTGTACTCCCAGACATCGTTGGATCCTCGATTGGCAACATAAAGAAACTGTCCTGACGAATCGACGGAGACAAATTGTGGCGTTGTGCCCGTTGCGAACGGACTGCCGGTTACAGCCGCCAGGGCGCCCGTCGTTGAATTAATTGAATAGGCATAAATCTGATTCGTCACACTATCCGTCAAATAAATATAACGCCCCGAGGGATCAATCGTGATTGAGTCCAAACTCGAACTGACAGTAATCGAGCCAATCGGGCTTAACGAACCTGTCCCTGTAATACTAAATGATGAGAGGGTTCCATCATTATTTGCGACATAAAGAAATTTTCCGGAGGGATCAACAACAACCGCTTCTGGATTCGTTCCGGTTGGAGCAGTTCCAGCAATCGGACTTAATGAACCTGTGCCCGTAATAGTATAAGCCGAAACGCCTCCACCCAAATTCGATACATAGAGATATTTTCCGGAAGGATCAACAACAACCCCATCCGGATTGGTTCCTGCGGTAAAGGGGCTTCCCGAAATGGCCGTTAAGGCACCGGAACCTCCAATGGTGTAGGCGGTCACACCGCCATTCAAATTCGCAACGTAAACATATTTCCCAGATGGATCAACCGTTAAAGAAGTCGGCCCTCCTGCAGATGAAACATTTCCTATAAAGGTCAGTTTTCCGGTTTTATTGATATTACTGGGAGGATTAATGCTATACGCCCAAACTCGACTGCCAGTATAATCAGCCACATACAGGTAAGAGCCGGTGGGGTCGATTGCCAATGACTCCGGCTGGGTCGATAAACCTATATAATAATACCCGTCTGGCCGTAAAATGCCTGTTACCGGATCAACCGTATAGATTGAAATCGTACTATCGTTCGCATTGGCGACATAGGCAAATCTCGGATATTGGGGAACCGTTACCGTAATGGTCGCGCTCTTTGTGCTATCCGCCACGCTGGTCGCAATCAGATGATAGGTTCCAAGAGTCAACGGAGCGGTATAGATTCCGCTTGCTGTAATGGAGCCGCCATTGACTTCTACGACACTCCACGTTACTGAAGTATTGGCACTCCCTGTCACCGTAGCTGAAAAAGTCTGGTTCTTTCCGGGCGGAACCAAGGCCGTTGCTGAGGCCACGGTCAGGGAAACCACCGCCGGTGAAGGAGGAGTGCTGGGACTGCTGCTGCCACCTCCGCCGCCGCAATCCGTCAGTAAAAAGCTGACCAGTAAGAGGACCCCGAGGGAGCATCGTCGAGCGTTTTTTGTTTTTTGAAAAATCATATATTAGTACTTTATCTTAATAAGCCAGATCACATTAAGTGTACCATATTTTAAGGAACTGCCAACTGAGTCGCCGGATCCCCCAATAAGACAAAAATCTGAACTGTTTCGAAATCTTGGGAAGAGGCGCTTCCAGATAGTAAAACAGTCCTCTCAGCCTGTTGAATAGCCTGTCCCACTGAAGGGGGAGAATTCACTAGAAGAGATTGATAAAGAGCCGTTGCTAAAGTAATATGATTCGACGTATATCCCTGACCTGTCGGACTAAATGATGCGATGGCCCCTCCACTGGTCGAATTTAAAATGACTTCCGATAAGGAATAAGGATTATTACGTCCATAGATGGGATTATAAAGCCCTTCTCCAAAACCTGCAAAGTAACCATTAAGACAGTCTAATGTTATCAAAAATGTTAATTGGTTACTATTATTTAAATTTTTTGCATAAGACGAATTGAAAAAAGGGTTAGTGATGCTTTGATTCGCACCATTTCCCCAAATCTCGACCGAACCATGACCTACGTAATTTGTAATTACCGCACCGGAATTAATATTATTAATAATTGAGCTGGCCATTAGATTAGAGTCTGAAAAATAAGTAATTGAGAGGGTAGATGCCGCGGTTGTAGAGTAATAGTTTCTAAACATATTTAAGTTGAGCGTATTTCCAATATTGTTAATTAGATTTTCAGAATTTGTATCAAAAGTATCTGCGGCAACAAACAGCGCATTTTTATTCCATGCAACGGATGTGGGTTTTTTATAATTGATAACCTTATTAACCATGGTATCGACTTCCGTCCCGGTTTTTGCAGGAAATCTCCCAATCGCTATTAAAGGCCAAGAAAAAGGGGAACCCCGTTGTGGAACAAACCAATAATCACTCGGAGTCTGTCCGTAGAAATAATCTTGCAGAAATGTCGGTATGTAATTATCCTGATTATAACCAAAGACATTCAAATAATTTTTATAATCCACAGAGGCGTCGCCTACCAATAATACATATTGTAAAGGCCATCTTGAATAGACATCACTAATAAAATCTTTAATTGCCTGGGGTGTAAAGATTCCTCCGCTGTAACTGTCGTACACATCTCCGATTTTTGCGACGTAGACAGAATAAGAACCACCCGTTGTCATCCGATAATTTACCAAAGGTTGAATGTTCGTTAAAAAGTTCTCGTGGCTGATCACCAGATAATTGTACCCACCCGTTATTCCTTTTAAATCGGCTGAATTAACTAGGACAATACTCCCCTGACCGGGTGTGATTCTTTGCGCAGGTGTCAGCGCAATGTAACTATTACTCGTTTGTGCTGTAAGATTGTCTGAAAAAGTCATTTGATACCCCCCTCCCGAAACAGGAGCAATTGAATAATTGGAGATAATGAGAGGAGATTGAGGATTACTGATATCAAATAGCTCAATACTGTTTTGTTGACTAAACCCGTTTATTGAAAATGAATAGGGTTGAGTTGTTGAAACATTACCGTGAAAAGTAAGCTGGTCATTATAAGCTTTTGCCGGATATTCCAGTTCAAACCAATTTAAGTAAACTTTATCTCCGTTATCTGTTAATTGAAGCGCGTTTACTCCATTCGATAAAGAAGCAGAAAACGAAGATGAGAAGCGGTATTGTGTGGTTGTATTCCATGCAACCGTTGAATTGGCCAGAGCCGGAGAAATAACAGAAACATTATGAGGAGTGGATACCAGAGATTGAAAATAAATTGTCAAAGAAGGTGTATCTGGATACTGAGAATCATAGTTATTCACCGTAAATTGATAAATAGGACTTGGATATACCAAACTTCCTCCTGATGGCAGAAGTTGATCCCAGAACCAATGATCATATCCTGCGCCATTGATCATATCGGGGGTATAGAGATTGTTCTTCTCTTGATGAAGAGTCGTCATAGGCGATATGGGTGTTCCTCCGGTAGAAGCGGTTTTTGAAGACATCAGGATTTGAGGAGTTGTAGCTGCCGGAACTAACCAGTAGACATTGTTTTCGGTATAATCGGCATTGGGACTCGTATAGTCATTTCGGTTGACACCGACTCCGTAGAATTCCAAATTCCCCTGCAAATCAAAATGAACCGGGATCGGAATGAATTGTTTCGTATTCGTATTGGGATCGAAGTTCTGGAGGGCAAAATTTTGCAGGCTAATTCCAGAAGGATCGAAACAGGATTGTTTTAAGGAATCGGGAGTGATGACATAGATACCGTTTACTTGAACACTAATTTTTAATCTACTCGATGAAGTTAAGGTCGTTAAAGAAGTACATGCTTGTGGCGGCGGAGGGGGTGGAGGGACAACCGCTGGGGTACCCTTGGAACCCCCTCCGCATCCGTAAATCACCGCACACCCCAAAACAACCGGTAATACTAGCCTGTTTTTAAGAAATTTCAGAAAACACCACGATTGTTATTAATTTTCCCTGCCTTGATGGTCGATGGCGATCGGCTGAAGGAGTTCGACCCCTTTAATCTCTTTGGTCTTCTTCCCTTCAATCGATTCCGTCACCTCTCCCGTAGTCGAGCCAACGATTCGGCTATCCCCTCCGGATACCATCCGTTCAATCTTATAATAATAGATTTTTCCCGCCTGAACCTTCAGGTCTTCATAGACTGCCCTGATCAGATAATCCTTTTCATCCATGTTTCCAAGAACCTCAGGCACAACCAGTTTGTCATTGATCATCTGGTAGAAACCGTTCTTTTCATCACTTCTCCAGACCATATAACTGTCTGAAGAGTCCAGAGGAATCCATGAGAGAACAATCTTGCCATCCATGGCTTTACTGTTCACCGGGATCATGTTAACCGGTTCAACCTTCTTCTCTTCCTGATTTGCGCCTTCAGATTCCATCATTTGAATAATCGTCAAGGAACTGCCTTTTCCTGAAGGACCCGGCTGGTCATTCTGTGTCACGCTGGAAGATAATGCCTCTCCTTCAACGGCGCCGGACTCTGCTGAACGCGGAGTCGCCATAGAGACAAATTGCACCACCGACTGGCTGTCGGTATCAATCGACTCAAGTTTATAAAAATAGGTCGATCCGTCATTTACGCCATAATCCATAAACCGGTAATGGGCGCCGTAAATGGCGTTCCCTCTGGACGGGATCATCTGGCTGTTAATCCGCGTAAAGGGGCCGTCAAGCGATGATCCTCTCAGAATATTGAATCCAAGTTGATGGGTTTCGGTCTGGGTACTCCATTCCACCAGCACATTTCCATCACCCGCAATCGCATTGAAAGAGGAGATTCCCACCGCGGTTGATCCGGTCATCGCCAGGGCAAAGGGTGAAAGCGAAGTCGTCCCGCAAACAATGTTATGAATGACATCAAGCGACTTCGTTACCACGTCCCATTTGGCGGTCACGGCGTTGTAATGAAGCATGACGATCGCGTTCTGGTTGATAAAGTAGGCGGAGCTATAGTTTACGCAGGTAATCGCTCCGCTATATCCCGCTGTCGTGGAAATATCTCTCTGGTAAATATTCGTCAAGGGCAGGGTATAGCTGGTCGGAATGGCTGGAACGGATGCCAGGGTATTGACGGTGGTATTACCAGAGACGTTGACCGTCGCAAATTTTACCGCATAGCCTGGCGCCGGCGTCACCACGACATTGTTCCCTACCGGGGTTAAAGATGCCGTTCCGGAAACCGTCGGTCCGGCGTTGGTTCCGGAGGAGGAAAGACTGATCGTGGAGGCTCCGTCTGACGCCGCAAAGTAATAGAATCCGACACCCGCGTTAAGAGCGGAAGGGGTCACACTATACTGACAGCCTGTGGAATAAGAACAGATAACCAGATTAATATTGACATTGCCGCTTAATGGAGTTCCGGCTGAATCAGTCACAGTAATCGTCAGGGGATAGGTCCCGCTCGCCCCAGGCGTGCCGGATAAGAGACCCGTTGATGGATTTAACGTCAGTCCCGCAGGCAAGGTTCCCGTCACACTCCAGGTGTAAGGCAGAGCGCCTCCGGTCGCGGTAAAGGATTGAGAATAAGCGCCTCCGACAATTCCATCAGCAATAGAGGATGGATTGATAACAGGTCCTCCCCCCGAGCTCGAAATAGTTCCCATCGAAGTCACATCAAGCGTCATCGGCAATCCGGCGATATCTCCGTCCAGGAAGAGGCTGATCATCGTCGGGGCCAGGTTATTTGGACTGGTATAGACCACTTTAAAGGTATAGGGATTTGTTCCGGTGTAGCCCAAGACCGAGTTGTACCCCGGATCGGTAGAGAAAGTCAATCCGGGCGGGGATACTCCGCCGGATTGGGTTGTAAAGGTACGATCAACGCCGGTGGTTAATCCAGCGCTTGATTGAGCCAGAACCCTGAAATGATAGATCGTATTGGGAAGCAGAGATCCGATCGATACCGGTGTCATGATGATCAGAGAATTACCAGGATTGATGACCTGCGCAGTCGACTTGTTGCTTGTGCCATAAGCCGTGCTTGTCCCCCACTCAAACCAGGCATCGGTAATCAGACCGTTTGGATTCACCTCTCCATTTAAGGTCGCCCCGGAGGTTCCGATATTTGAGGCATAATCGGTAATTACAACCGGAGGATAGGCCAGAGTCGTAAAGGCCGCATCCGGGCCATAACTGGTTCCACCCGCGTTATAAGCCACAAGCTGATAATGATAGGTCGTCAAAGCGGTCAGATTTCCAACGATGATCGAAACGGCCATATTAGCGGAACCGGATATCGGCGTCGTCGAGGAAGCCGAGCCATATGCCGCGGTTAAACCATAATTAAAGAAGGCGACTCCGGGAGCGATATTGGGGTTAACGGTACCGTTTAAAGTGGCGGTGGTCTGGAACAGGGGCGCAGCCGCAGGCGAACCGACGATTGCCGGCGGCAACGGCAGAGTGGTAAAGACCGCATCCATTCCATAGCTGGTTCCACCCGCGTTTTGAGCGTCCGCGCGGTAATGATAGGTCGTATAGGGGGAAAGAGCGGTTATCGAATAGGTGAAATTCACCGCCGTGGTTAAGGCTGAAATCGGCTGTGGCGCGCCGGCATTGCTCGAACCATAGGCAGAGGTCACTCCCCATTCAAACCAGGCCGTTGCCGTTACCCCGTTGGGATTGACGGAGCCGGCAATGGTCCCGCCGGTCTGCGTAATGCCGGTCGCCGGAGAGAGCGTGGTCACTGTCGGGGGATTCGGCAAAGTGGTGAAAGAGGCATCCGATCCAAAGGAGGTTCCTCCGTTATTGCTCGCTCCAATCCTGTAATGGTAAGTCGTATTGGCATTCAAACCAAAGATTGAGATGACGACGCTATTGGCCACAGATCCCGAAATCGCCTGTGTCTGGGAACTGAGATTATATGACGCGGTCAATCCATAATCGAACCAGGTCACTCCGCTTACACCATTGGGATTGGCTGTCCCATTCAAAGCCGCGGAGGTTTGAGTAATGCTTGTCGGAGGCGCGCCGGTTACCACCACGGGAGGAAGCGCGAGCGTCGTGAGCGAATATTGGGCCCCGTAACTGATTCCACCGCTGGTTTGAGCCACAATCCGGTAGAAATAAACGGTGTTGGGGGTCAAACCGGTAATCTGAATGGCAACCGGATTGTCGGCAACGCCGCTGATGGCCTGGCTGGCCGATGTTAATCCAAACGAAGAGGTGGTGCCGTACTGGAACCAGGCTGTTCCGGTCACATTAAATGGATTCGCGGTTCCATTTAACGTTGCCGAGGTCTGGGTAATATTCGACGCGGGGAGCGTTGCCACCGCCGGCGGCGGTGGAAGAATGATTTCCGTCTGCGTCGCAGAGGTCAACCCGGTCCCGCTCACCGTAATGGTCGGGTTATTCGCCAGGGTGTCTATAAAATAGAAGAACCCGTTGCCTGAACTGAATGTAAAAGAGACCACCGTGCCGTTAAACAGGCCGGTTGCGGAGGTGTCAAATTTCATGGTGGAGGATGTCGAGCTCAAGCTGGCCGGACCATTGAATGCCGGCGTGAAATTCCCGTAAGCATCTCTGGCGACGATCGTCACCTGAGCGGAGACCGTCCCCGCGACAAGTGTTTGGGCGGGACTGGTGATGACAAGCTGGGCTGTCGGCCCCGGATTAACGGTGATGAATCCGCTTGTCCCGGTCTGAGTCCCAGCCTGATTGGTGCCCGTGTAAGAGATGGTTTCAGCCGCAAGGTCTTTTAAATAGAGCGTGGCTGTGCCGTTGGCAAGCGTTGAAGTCGTTGTCGTCGTGGCGTAGGAACTGCTCGTATAGAACAGAACACTCCCTGTATAGGTAATATTGACGGTGCTGGCATTAGTGGTGATCGAGTTGTTATAAATATCCTTTGCAATTATTGTTTCTGTCCAACCGCTTCCCGCTGACTGGGGAGTCGTCGTTGTGACTGAGTAATGGTCCAGCGCCGCCGGAATAACCGTTTCGGTCTGGGAGGCTGAAGTCAATCCGGTTGAGGAGGCGGTCACAGAAGGAGTCCCGGCAATGGTATCTTTGAAATAGAACGACCCGGCGCCGTTTGTCATGGTGATCGCAATCACCGTTCCGTTAAACGCGCCAAGAGGGCTGGTATCAAACTTCATTGTCGCTGAGCTGGAACTCAAATTCACCGGATTATTAAAACCGACCGCAAGGTTTCCGTAAGCGTCTCTCGCGACAACCTGCACCGCCGACGCCGAAGCTGTTCCTGCGACAATGGTCTGCGGAGTTGAGGTAATCGCCAACTGCGACGCGGGGGCCGGATTGACGACAATGTTTCCACTGCTCCCTATAATGGAGCCATTCAGACTGTTCGTCACTGTGTAAATCACCGTTTCGGCAACGGTATCTTTTAGGTAAAGGTTTACCGTTCCGTTTAAAAGCGTGGCTGTCGTTGTGGTTGTTGTATAAGTATTGCTGGTATAAAACGCGACACTCCCGGTATGAGTTAAAGTCATGGCGCTGGTATCCGTCGGAATGGAGTTATTATAGATATCTTTGGCAAGGACCGTTTCTGTCCATCCCGTTCCGGCGGTTTCCGGCGTTGTGGTTGTCACATTATAATGATTCAGAGGCGCGGGAGTAATCGTCTCAAGCTGTGTGCCATTGATCAGGCCGGTCGTCGAGATCGTGATGAGAGGCGTCCCGGCGATTGTGTCCTTGAAATAGAAGGTTCCCGCTCCGCTGGCCATGGAAATGCTTCCCACAAGCCCTGTAAAGCTGTTATTCGTTGAAAACACCATTGTTCCGGAACTTGCCGCAAGATTGACTGTTCCGTTATAGCTGGTCGCGATATTCCCGTAATTGTCCCTGACCGCCACATTGACGACAAGCGAGGAATTTCCAGCGATAACCGTCTGCGCCGCGCTGGTCACCGTAATCTGGGTCGCCGGGGCCGGGTTAACGGTAATGTTCCCGCTGGTTCCCTTGATCAGAGAATTGGCGCTGTTCGTTACCGTGTAGGTAACGGTCTCCGCTACGGTATCCAGCAAATAGAGATTTAAGGTGCCGTTTAAAAGTGTCCCCGTTGTGGTCGTTACCGTATAGGCCGAGGAGGTATAGAATAAGAGACTCCCGGTTTTGGTCAGATTCACACTGCTGCTATCGGTCGTCAGAGTATTGTTATAAACATCCTTGGCGGTCACCAGTTCTACCCACTCTGTCCCCGCAGTCTCAGGAGAGGAGGTGGTCACCTGATAGTGGTCCAGAACGCCGGCAGAAATGATCTCTGTCTGGGAAGCGGAGGTCAAACCGACACCGGAAACGGTAATGACAGGGCTCCCGGCAACCGTATCTTTAAAGAAGAAACTCCCGATACCCGCTGAAAAATTGATGCTTCCGACAGTGGTTGTAAAGGCCGAAGTGGCGCTGAACAGCATCGTTCCTGACGTGGACGACAGAGTGATAACCCCGTTAAACCCGGTTGCCAGATTGCCGTAGGCATCTCTTGCCGCGAGGTTGACCTGGGCGGACGAGGCGCCTGCCGCCGCTGTCTGGGCAGCACTGGTAAACGCCAGCTGGGTCGCTGTTCCAGGGTTGATAAGGATATTTCCACTTACCCCTGTGATGGTTGAAGTGACATTATTGATGACTGAATAAATCGTTGTCTGGGCAACCGTGTCTTTCAAATAGAGCGTCACCGTTCCATTCGATAGCGTGGTGTTCGTAACGATGGCGGTGTAACTATTACTATTGTAAAAGACGATATTTCCCGCGCTGGTCAGATTAATGGTGCTGGCATCCGTTGTGATGCTGTTATTGTAAATATCCCTGGCGGTCACTGTTTCCGTCCACCCTATTCCTGCTATCTGGGGCGTTGTCGCGGTCACGGCATAATGATTCAAAACGGCCGCTGTTATCGTCTCGGTCTGAATTGCGGAGGTTAAACCGGTGGCGGAAACGGTAATTGCGGGTGACGCCGCAGTGGTATCCCTGAAGTAAAAGGCTCCCTGTCCGCTTGCCAATGTCATACTGGTCGTTAACGTGGTAAACGCGGATGTGGCGCTGAACTGCATCGTTGTGGACGAAGAAGTTAAATTGACCGCGCCATTAAACCCTGTCGCAGTATTTCCATAAGCATCTCTGGCCGCAACGTTGACTGCCGCAGAAGCGGACCCTGCGGTCAGGGTCTGGGCAAGGCTCGTAATGACCAACTGGGTCGCGGCTCCGGGATTCACAACAATATTTCCGCTGGTCCCTTTGATGGTCGTTGTCACGCTGTTGGCGGCAGTATAACTGACCGTTTCAGCGGCGTTGTCTTTCAGATAAAGGGTTACCGTTCCGTTGACCAAGGTGGCGCTGCTGGTCGCGACCGTATAACTGTTGGTGGTATAGAATAACAGAGCTCCTGTCCCTGAAAGAGATATCGTACTGCTGTCGGTTGAAATAAAGTTATTGTAGACATCTCTCGCGGTAACAGTTTCTGTCCATCCGGTTCCCGCGGATTGCGGCGTCGTTGCCGTGACCAGATAGTGGTCCAAAGCCCCCGGCACAATCGTTTCTGTCTGGTTTGCCGAGGTCAGTCCGGTCGCCGAAACAGTTATCGCCGGAGTTCCCGCGATCGTGTCTTTAAAAAAGACCGTGCCTTGCCCGCCGGTCACGGAAATGGCCGTCGTGGTCGTTGTAAACGCGCTTGTGGAACTGAAAAACATCGTCGTTGAACTGGAGGCCAGATTGACTGTTCCGCTGTAACCGGCCGCGATATTGCCAAAACTGTCTCTTGCGATAACGGTGACACCGGCAGACGCGGTCCCCGCGGCAACCGTTTGAGCGGCCGTGGAGATTGTCAATTGAGTGGCTGCCGCCGCCGTAATCGTTTCCGCCTGATTTCCTGAACTCAATCCGGCCGACGCGGCGGTCAGGGTGGGCGATCCTGTCGTTGTATCCTTAAAATAGAAATTCGCCTGTCCTCCACTTAATACAATGACACTGGTGGTCGTGGTAAAGAGCGTTGAAGTGCTGAAAAGCATCGTGGTCGAACTCGAGGTCAGGCTCACCGAGGCTGTGGAACCGGTCACCAGGTTGCCAAAGGTATCCTGAGCCTGAACCGTGACCGCAGCGGAAGATGATCCGGCCGCTACGCTCTGGGAAGCGGTCGCAAACACGAGCTGGCTTGCCGCTCCCGCGGAAATGGTTTCGGTCTGGGCGGCGGAGGTCAGGCCGGTGGACGCGATGGTGATCACCGGGGCGCCAGCCCTGGTATCCTTGAAATAAAACGTCCCTGTTCCACCGACCAGGCTCAGGCTGGAAATGGTCGTGGTAAAAGCCGAACTCCCGGAAAAAGTCATCGTCCCGGAATTGGAGGTCAGGGTCACAGTGACGGTTGACGCCGTCGCGTTTCCATAACTATCAAGGGCCTGGATCACCACGCCGGCGGAAACGATTCCCGCGGTAACGGTCTGGACAGCCGTATTAAAGACCAGGTTGGTAGCGGTTCCGGGGGTAATCGTCCCGGTCTGGGTCGCAGAGGTTAAACCGATGGAAGCGACAGTGATCAGGGGTGATCCGGCTGCGGTGTCCCTGAAGTAGAAAGTTCCCTGTCCGCCGGACAGGTTGATACTTGAAATCGTCGAGGTAACCCCGCTGGTTGTGCTGAAGGACATGGTTCCCGAACTGGAAGAAAGGTTCACCGAAGCGGTCGAACCGGTCACCAGGTTTCCAAAGGAATCCTGGGCAACAATCGTCACTCCCGCGGAAGCCGAACCGGCGGCCACCGTCTGTGCAGCCGAGGTGATGACTAATTTGCTTGCGGCCGCTGCATTGATTGTTTCCGTCTGGCTCCCGCTGGTCAATCCTGCCGAGGCGGCGGTAATGGTCGGATTTCCAGACGTTGTGTCTTTAAAGTAAAACGTTCCCGTTCCTCCAGACAGCGTCAAATTGGTAATGGTCGTACTGAAAGAAGCATTTCCGCTGAAGGTCATTGTGGGAGAGGTTGTTGAGATGTTGATAATCGCTGTCGACCCTGTTACCAGATTATTGAAAGCGTCCTGAGCTTGAACGATGACACCGGCGGACGCAATGCCCGCGGAGACCGCCTGAGAAACTGACGTAAACACCAGTTTACTCGCGGCAGCGGCAGTAATGGTTTCTGTCTGGGTCGCAGGGGTTAATCCGGTCGAAGCTGAGGTTACCACCGGCGAACCGGCCGTCGTATCCTTGAAGTAGAAAGCCCCGTTCCCGCCTGTCAGGGTCAGGGTTGCGGTTGTCGAGGTAAACCCGCTCGTCAAACTGAATTGCATCGTGGGCGAGTTTGAAGAAAGGTTCACCGTGGCTGTTGAACCGGAAGCAAGATTTCCAAAAGAATCCTGAGCCTGGATACTCACCGCGGCGGAAACATTTCCAGCGACAACCGTTTGAGCCAGGCTGGTAATGACCAGTTTTGTCGCCGCGGCCGCGGTTATGTTCTCTGTTTGAGTCGATGAAGTCAATCCGGTGGACGCGGCGGTAATCGTGGGGGTACCGATGACCGTGTCTTTAAAATAAAAGGTTCCCGTTCCTCCTGAGAGGGTAATACCGGTGGTCGTCGTTGTGAACGCGCTCGACGCGCTGAAAAGCAACGTGGTTGATGTCGAAGAAAGATTGACGGTTGCGGTCGACGTCGTTACCAGGTTTCCGTATGCGTCTTGCGCCTGCAGCGTTACCCCGGTAGAAACTGATCCGGCGGCGATCGTCTGCACACCTGAAGTAATCGCAAGCTGGCTGACGGTCGCGGGAGAAATCGTTTCGGTCTGTGTTGCGCTCGTCAGACCGGTTGAGGCGGCCGTAATCGTCGGACTGGCGGACTTCGTATCCTTAAAGTAAAAGGTCCCGGTTCCTCCCGAAAGAACGAGGCTTGTCAGCGTCGTTGTAAACGCTGAACTTCCGCTAAAGGTCATCGTCCCTGAGGTCGAACTCAAATTGACAGTCGGTGTAGAACCTGTGACCAGGTTTCCGAAACTATCCTGTGCCACAACCGTCACCGCGCCCGAAGCCACCCCGGCCGATACGGTCTGAACCGCGGAGGTAATGACCAGTTTACTCGCGGCCGCGGGAGTGATCGTCTCCGTCTGTGCCGCTGACGTCAGCCCGGTGGAGGCAGTGGTTAGAACAGGCGTTCCAACGGCGGTATCCCTGAAATAGAATGTGCCGGTACCGGAAACCAGTGAAATGCCCGCCACCGTCGTCGTAAAGGCCGAGGTCGTGCTGAAAGTCATGGTCCCGGAAGTTGAAGTCAGATTGACGACCGCCGTCGAGGTTCCCACAAGATTGCTATAGATGTCCTGCGCTACCACGGTAACAGCTCCGGAGACAGCGCCCGCGGCAACAGACTGGGCCGCGGAAGTAATCACCAGTTTGCTTGCGGTCCCGGGAGAGATTGTTTCGGTTTGTGTTCCGTTGGTCAAACCGGTTGAAGCCGTGGTCACTGTCGGCGTACCCGCGGTGGTATCCTTGAAGTAGAATGTCCCCGTTCCTCCGGTTAAAGTCAGACCGGTAATAGTCGTCGTGAAGGCTGCCGCCGCGCTGAAGATCATGGCGCCGGAGGTCGAGGCCAGGTTTACCGTGGCGGTCGATCCGGTTACCAGGTTGTTGAATGTATCCCTCGCGGCCACAGTCACCGCACCTGAAGCACTTCCCGCTGTTACGGTTTGAGCGGTCGAGGTAATCACCACTTGGCTTGCCGCCGCGGGAGAGATCGTTTCGATTTGTGTCGCATTCGTCAGACCGGTTGAGGCGGCCGTAATGGTCGGCGATCCCGCGGTCGTATCCTTGAAATAAAAGGTCCCGGCGCCAGAGGCCAGCGTAATACTTGCCACCGTCGTCGTAAAAGCCGACGTCGCGCTGAAGATCATCGTCCCGGAGGTCGAGGTCAAATTCACTGTCGCGGCAGAGCTGGTCACGAGATTTCCGTTTACATCCTGAGCCTGCACGGTCACACCGGTTGAGGAGACACCGGCGACAACGGTCTGTGCCGTTGTCATAAAGACAACTTTTGAGGCCGCGCTTGCTGTAATCGTTTCGCTCTGAGAGGTCGACGTTAAACCTGTGGAGGCAGTGGTAAGGGTTGGGGCGCCGGCAGTGGCATCCCTGAAATAAAAGGTGCTCTGGCCACCCGACAAGGTTAAGGCGGCCACCGTACTGGTGAACGCGGAGCTTAAACTAAAAGCCATTGTTCCTGAGCTTGAAGAAAGATTGACAAGAGCCGTGGAACTGGTTACCAGATTGCCATAGGCATCCTGCGCCTGAACGGTAACCGGAGATGAGGAACTCCCCGCAGGGACGCTTTGAGCCAATGTCGTAATGACCAGTTTGCTTGCCGTGGCAGGAGAGATCGTTTCGGTCTGGGTAGAGGAGGTTAAACCGGTCGAAGCGGCGGTAATCACCGGATTCCCTGAAATCGTGTCCTTAAAGTAAAAAGAACCTTGACCTCCTGACAACACCAGACTCGTCAAAGTGGTCGTAAACGCCGAGGATCCGCTGAAGGTCATGGTCCCGGACGTAGAGGTCAGGTTGACAGTCGCCGTGGAACTGGTCACGAGGTTATTAAAGGAATCCTGGGCGACGACTGTCACCACCCCGGACGCTATCCCCGCGGAGACGGTTTGCGCAATGGTCGTAAAGACCAGCTTGCTGGCCGCCGAGGGGACAATGCTCTCTACCTGCGAGGCAGAGGTCAAACCGGTTGAAGCCGTGGTAATCGTGGGAGAGGCGGCCATCGTATCTTTGAAGTAAAAATTACCGGAACCCCCTGCCAGGGTAATGCTCCCCACGATCGTGGTAAAGGCTGAAGTCGCACTAAAGGTCATCGTTCCCGACGTCGAGGTGAGATTGACGACTGAGGTCGACGATGTCACCAGGTTACCGTAGGTATCCTGAGCCACCACGGTTACAACGCCCGAAGCAACCCCGGCCGTGATCATCTGCGCAGCGGAAGTAATGACTAACTTGCTTGCGGATGACGCCGTAATGGTCTCTGTTTGAGCCGCGCTGGTCAACCCGGATGAGGCCGCGGTAATTGCGGGCGTCCCCGCGGCGGTATCTTTGAAATAAAAGGTCCCTGCGCCGCCCGCCAGTGTCAGGCTTGTCAACGTCGTGGTAAAGCCGGCCGTCGAGCTGAAGGTCATTGTCCCGGAAGTCGAAGTAAGATTCACGGTCGCCGTCGACCCGGTGACCAGATTGTTATACGCGTCCTGGGCCACCACTGTAACCGCTCCCGAAGCCACTCCAGCCGTTACGGTTTGAGCGGTCGAAGTGATCACAAGTTTGGCCGCTGCCGCCGGGACGATGGTTTCGACTTGAGTCGCTGAAGTAATCCCTGTCGAAGAGGCCGTAATGACAGGAGAGGCCGCTGTCGTATCCTTAAAGTAGAAAGTTGCGCTGCCGGAAGCCAGCGTCATGCTCCCTGTCGTCGTCGTGAAGGCCGAAGAAGCGCTGAAGATCATGGTGCCGGAAGTTGAGGTTAGATTGACCGTCAATGTAGAAGTGTTCACGACGTTACTGTTTGAATCCTGCGCGACGACTGTAACTCCACCTGAGGCGACTCCTGCCGTCACGGTCTGCGCCAATGTGGTGATCACAAGTTTGGTTACCGTTCCGGAGGCAATGGTCTCGGTCTGCGTCGCGGAGGTAAGGCCGGTAGAAGCCATGGTTATTATGGGTGTGCCGGTCACCGAATCCTTGAAATAGAAACTTCCGGAGCCCGACGCCAGGGTAATGCCTGCCACGGTCGTGGTAAAGGCCGACGTCGCGCTGAAACTCATGGTTCCGGAAGAAGAGCCCAGATTGACTACCGCAGTCGATGTGTTGACAAGATTGTTATAAGGGTCCTGCGCGACTACCGTCACAACACCGGAGGCCGATCCGGCCGCCACCGTCTGTGCCGCGGTGGTGACCACCAGTTTACTGGCTGACGCCGAGGTAATGGTCTCGGTCTGGGTGGCTGACGTTAAACCGGTCGAGGCCGTGGTGATTATCGGGACAGCGGCCAGCGTATCTTTAAAGTAAAAGGTCCCGGTCCCGCCCGATAAGACAAGGGCCGTAATGGTCGTCGTGAAGGCTGCCGCCGCGCTGAACGTCATCGTCCCGGAACTGGAAGTGAGATTGACCGTGGCTGTTGAGCCTGTCACCAGGTTGCCAAAACTATCCTGCGCTACAACCGTTACTCCCCCTGAAGCAATCCCCGCTGCAACGGTCTGCGCCGTTGAAGTAATGACCAGTTTACCCGCCGCCGCCGGAGTAATCGTTTCGGTCTGTGTTCCACTGGTCAGGCCGGCTGACGCCGCCGTAATCGTCGGGGATCCCGTGGTCGTATCCTTAAAATAGAAGGTCCCGGTCCCGCCTGCCAGAGTGATACTGGCCACGGTCGTCGTAAAGGCTGACGTCGTGCTGAAGGTCATCGTTCCGGAGGTTGAGGCCAGATTCACGGCCGCTGTTGAAGTGGTCACCAGGTTGCTGTTGGCATCCTGCGCCTGGACCGTCACCGCCGCTGAAGCCACGCCCGCCGTCACCGTCTGCGCCGCCGTTGTGATCACCACCTTGCTCGCCGCCGCTGCCGTAATCGTTTCAATCTGGGTTCCGCTAACCAGACCTGTAGATGCGGCCGAAAGGGTCGGTGTCCCCGATGCCGTATCTTTAAAGTAGAAAGTCCCTGCTCCGCCCGCCAAAGTCAGGCTCGAAATGGTCGTCGTAAAGGCCGCTGCCGCGCTAAACGTCATCGTCGCGGAAGTGGACGTCAAATTGACCGTCGCAGTCGACCCGGTCACCAGATTGCTGTAGCTATCCTGCGCCTGGACCGTTACCGCCGCTGAAGCAACCCCCGCTGTCACCGTCTGCGCCAAGGAGCTGATGACAACCTTTGCCGCCGCTCCAGGGGTAATGGTCTCGGTCTGTGCCGCGGAGGTCAATCCAGCCGACGCCGCCGTAATCGCCGGAGAGGCCGCCGTGGTATCCTTGAAATAGAATGTCCCGCTGCCAGAGGCCAGCGTAATGCCCGCCACCGTCGTCGTAAAGGCCGAGGTTGTGCTGAAGGTCATTGTGCCCGAAGTCGATGTCAGATTGACGACTGCCGATGAGGTTGTAACCAGATTACTGCTGGCGTCCTGCGCCTGAATCGTCACGGCAGCGGAGGAGATTCCCGCAACGATGCTCTGGGCCAACGAGGTAATCACAATCTTCGTCGCTCCGCCTGAGGTAATTGTTTCGGTCTGGGTCGAGCTTGTCATTCCGGTCGAAGCAACGGTGATCGTCGGGGATCCCGCGGTAGAATCCCTGAAATAGAAGGAGCCGGCGCCGGCTGACAGAACAATGCTGACAGTCGTTGTTGTAAAAGCAGACGTGGCGCTAAAGGTCATCGTTCCCGAACTGGAAGAGAAAATTACCGTCGCCGTCGACGTCGTCACAAGATTATTATAGGCATCCTGAGCCTGAATCGTGACAGCCCCGGACGCATTATTTGCGGTTACGGTCTGAGCGGTTGAAGTCATGACCAGCTTGCTTGCTGCTGCGGGAGAAATCGTCTCGGTCTGCGTCGCAGAAGTCAAGCCGGTTGAAGCGGTCGTAATGACCGGACTCCCTGATTTGGTGTCCTTGAAATAGAATGTCCCTGATCCGCCGGATAAAACCAGACTGGTAATGCTGGTGGTAAAGGCGGAAGAACCGCTGAAGGTCATCGTTCCGGAAGTCGACGTCAAATTAACCGTTGCCGTCGAAGAGGTCACCACGTTTCCAAATAAATCCTGCGCAACAACGGTCATGCCCGCAGACGCAACCCCGGCAGTTACGGTCTGAGCCGTTGAAGTAATGACCAGCTTGCTCGCCGCCGCGGGAGAAATCGTCTCGGTCTGCGTCGCCGAAATCAGACCGGTTGAGGCAGTCGTAACAATCGGAGCGCCCACTGCGGTATCTTTAAAATAGAATGTCCCTGTCCCGCCGGATAACGTGATACCCGCCACCGTCGTCGTAAAGGCCGATGTCGCGCTGAAGGTCATTGTCCCGGAATTCGACGTCAGATTAATCACCGCCGTCGACCCCGTCACCAGATTGCTGTTCGCATCCTGCGCCTGGACCGTCACCGCTGCCGAAGCCACACCCGCCGTCACCGTCTGCGCCGTACTCGTGATGACCACCTTGCTCGCCGCCGCCGGAGAGATCGTCTCGGTCTGCGCCGCGCTGGTCAATCCCGTCGATGCCGCCGTGATCGTCGGAAAACCGGCCGCCGTATCTTTGAAGTAGAATGTTCCTGCCCCGCCTGATAAGACAAGATTGGTGATGGTTGTTGTAAACGCCGCCGCCGCGCTGAAGGTCATCGTCCCCGAAGTCGACGTCAAATTGACCGTCGCGGTCGACCCGGTGACCAGGTTACTGTACGCATCCTGGGCAACCACCGTCACCGCACCGGATGCCACCCCTGCTGTTACCGTCTGAGCCGTCGTGGTGATCACCAATTTTGTTGCGGCAGCGGAAGTAATCGTCTCGGTCTGCGCCGCGCTTGTCAATCCCGCCGATGCCGCCGTCAGCGTCGGAGTTCCAATCGTTGTGTCTTTAAAGTAAAACGTTCCTGCACCCCCTGATAAAGTCAATCCTGTCACGGTGCTGGTAAAGGCAGAACTTAGACTAAATGCCAACGTTCCGGAAGGGGAGGTCAAATTGACCGTTGCCGTTGAAGAGGTCACCAGGTTGCTGTTCACATCTTGCGCCTGGATCGTCACCGCTCCCGAGGCTGCTCCAGCCGTCACCGTCTGCGCCAATGACGTAATGACAAGTTTCGTGGCCCCGCCGGAAATAATGGTTTCAGTCTGGGTCGCACTGCTTAAGCCGGTAGAAGCGGTTGTAATCACCGGAGAACCCGCTGTGGAGTCCTTAAAGTAGAAGTTTGCCGTGCCAGCCGCCAGGGTCACACTCGCCACCGTCGTCGTAAAGGCCGACGTCGCGCTGAAGATCATCGTCCCCGAAGTGGATGTCAGATTCACCACCGCCGTCGAAGAGGTCACCAGGTTGCTATAAGCATCCTGAGCGACGACTGTCACCACCCCCGAGGAATTCCCCGAAGCAACGGTCTGAGCCAACGTCGAAATGACCAGCTTACTGGCAGCCGCCGCTGTAATGGTCTCTGTTTGCGTCGCAGAGGTCAATCCGGTCGATGCCACCGTGATAACCGGAGCTCCTGTCGATGTATCCTTAAAGTAGAAAACACCCTGACCGGCCGTAAGGGCCAGACTGGTCATGGTTGTCGTAAAGGCCGCAGAACTGCTAAATGTCATGGTCGCGGAAGAGGAAGAGAGATTGACCGTCGCGGTTGACCCGGTCACCAGGTTTCCATAAACATCCTGTGCTGCCACCGTTACTGTGCCTGACGCAACGCCTGCGGTAACCGTCTGCGCCGTACTCGTCATCACCAGTTTGCTTGCCGCGGCCGGCGTAATCGTTTCCGTCTGGGCCGCGCTGGTCAATCCGGTCGACGCCGCCGTAATCGTCGGAGTGCCAACCACAGTGTCTTTAAAGTAGAAGGTCCCGGAACCGGATGCCAGCGTAATGCTCGCCACCGTCGTCGTAAACGCCGACGTCGCGCTGAAGATCATCGTCCCCGAAGTCGACGTCAAATTCACGGTCGCCGTCGACGCTGACGCCAGGTTTCCGAAACTATCCTGTGCTACAATGGTCATCGCCGCAGAAGCAACCCCCGCCGTGATCGTTTGAACCGTGGAAGTGATCACCAGTTTACTGGCCGCGGCCGAGGTAAGGGTTTCCGTTTGTGTCGCGCTCGTCAACCCGGTCGAAGCCGCTGTAAGCGTTGGAGTTCCGATCGCACTGTCTTTAAAGTAGAAGGTCCCGACGCCGCCGGCCAGAACAAAACTGGTCATCGTCGTCGTAAACGCAGCCGCAGCGCTGAAGGTCATCGTCCCCGAAGTCGACGTCAAATTCACCGTCGCCGTCGACCCGGTCACCAGGTTATTATATGGATCCAGAGCCTGTACCGTCACCGCTCCCGATGCCACGCCCGCGATGACCGTCTGCGCCGCTGTCGTAATCACCAGCTTGCTCGCCCCCGCAGGAGTAATCGTCTCGGTCTGCGTCGCGCTCGTCAATCCCGCCGATGCGGTTGTTATCGTTGGCGTTCCAACCAATGTATCTTTGAAATAGAATGTCCCGGCGCCCGACGCCAGCGTGATGCTCGCCACCGTCGTCGTAAACGCCGACGTCGCGCTGAACGTCATCGTCCCGGAAGTCGACGTCAAATTGATCACCGCCGTCGATGTGCTGACCAGGTTGCTGTTGGCATCCTGCGCCTGGACCGTTACCGCCGCCGATGCCACGCCCGCCGTCACCGTCTGCGCCCCGGAGGTAATCACCACCTTTGTCGCCCCACCAGTCACAATCGTCTCGGTCTGCGTCGCAGAGGT
>JACOSC010000040.1 GCA_016179055.1 Acidobacteriota bacterium | reverse complement strand
CTGGAACTGCGGGAGCGGGCGCAGCGCGAGTTAGGAGCGAAGTTCGATGTGCGCGCCTTTCACGACGCGGTGCTGGACCAGGGACCGCTGCCGCTGGATGTGCTGGAGGGAAAGATCAATGGCTGGATCGCGGGGCGGAAGGTCGGGCAGAAGTGAGAAGAGCGGGTCTCAGTTCCAGGTTCCCTAGTTGTCAGTCCTTCGGTGCGAGGGGTCACGGTAGGACGGTAGGTAGCTCTTCACCTCCATCAGGTTGAGCAGGGAACTCACACCCCAAGCGGTCGAACATGCTCGGCACACAAGAAAAAAGGGGGCTCAATTGAGCCCCCGAGAAACCACACAAAGCTGATGCGTTAGAAAATGAACTTCACATAGAGTTGCGTTACTCGCGCGTTGCTCGGCCAGCTGTTCTTCGCGTCCAGGAAATTACCGGCGGACGGGATGAGGTAGTTCCGTTCGCTCGGCTGCGTGCGACCGATGGAAGTGATCTGGTTCAAAGATCCGGCAATGTACTGGGGATGGTTGAACAGATTCAACAGCTGGAAGGCACCCTCAACTCTAAAGCGCTCGGTAATGGAGATGCGCTTCAAGAAGGTCATATCCCAGTTGTTGATGTAGGGCAACCGAACAGTGTTTCGACCCACGTTCGACAGTGCGCCCGCTCTCGCTACCGCGTACTGCGCGTCGGGATTGTTGGCACCGTAGGCAACGATAAACGGCCGCGCACCTGTGTTTGTATTCGTGCACAGCGATTGATTCCCGATGGCGCTATTGCAAAGCGGGTGCGCATCCGTGCCGACATTCCTTTGACCACCGGCATTGAAAACCGGGCGGTCCCCGGCGCTGTCGCCGTTGAGATTGGAATCCACTCCGCTTTGGAGGGTTCCCCATTCGCCCGTTTCGTAGGTATAAATTGGGGCGAATTCCCAATTGCCGACCACGTTCTTCAGCAACCAATTTGAGTCGTTTCTGAAGAACGGCAGGTCATAGATCAGCTGCATGGTGAAGCGGTGGCGATGGTCAAGGGCGGAGTCGCTCCGTTCCGCAGCCAGGTTGCGGAAATCCTGCGGGCGGCGCGGAGTCACGATGGTGGAGAAGAAATCGGCGGTACTATTGTCGATGTTCTTGCTCCAGGTATAGGACCCCATGAATTGCAAGCCATTGGACAGACGCCGGGTCACCTGAGTTTGCAAGCCATGATAAACCGAGTCACCCCACGGCACGAATCCCACGATCGGGTTCGTAAAGCCGGCGGCCGCGTACGCTGGAACCAGACTTGACTTGGCTCGTATCTGGGAAAGGGTCGTGGTTAACGCGTCAATTTCTGTCTGCGACGGGTCACCGAAGTAAGTGGGAAGGAACTCGGTTGGAGTGACCTTATTTTGAATGTTAATGCGGTTCTGCACGTTCAGGTGAACTCCGCGGGTTCCGACGTACCGAACTTCGGCCGTGTAGTTCTTGGCGAAAATGTGTTGTACGCCAAAGTTCCACTGAATCGAATAGGGGTATTTCACATTCGGCGGCAAATAGCTGGATGTCAAAGAGCGAGCGACATCCTTGGGATACTCGGTGATTCCGGTACCTCCACCCGGCAACAAACCACCATTGGCCAAGAAGCCAGTAGGGTGGCAATCCGGGTGATCGGGGCAGTCTTTGGTGGAACCGATCTGCGGCGGGCGCGACAGGGTGCCGATGTTGTCATACAGAATGTCGTAGCCCAGACCGAAACCACCGCGGATGGAAGTGTTGCCGCTGGTGCCGGGTGAATAGTTGAAGCCGATACGAGGCATCCACCCATCCTTAGGCGCCTTGGGAGCATCGAAACTGATAAGCCCTGGTTCGCTCGCGATGCTGTTCAGACTCTGCTGCGTCCAGCCGAAAGGAACCTTGGTGTATTCGTAGCGAATACCCAAGTTCAGGCTGAGGTTCGGCCGAATCTTCCATGTATCAGTTGCGAACCAGTAGAGAGCCCAGAGGTCGCCACTGTACCCAACTGATCCGACACTTCTCTCACCGAACTCCGGCGCCAAGTCGAGAGCGAAGCCCTCCAGACTAGCCCACTCATAGTCGCCGCGTGCGCGCTGGATGAACAACTGCGGGGAAATCGACTTGCGGCCTTCAATGCCGAACTTGAGGCTGTGGTTGCCCTTGATCCAGGTCATGTTGTCCACGAGCTGGTAGGTGTTTTGCGTCGCATACTGGGGAGCGTTGGGATCGGGACCCAGGTTGAGGCCCAACTCGTCAATGGTGAGATTGGGGAAGGCATCGAGGTTCTCGAACTTGAGGTTTGGCACGGCAAAGTTATTGCCGGTCCGGTTGTAGCCGAGGCGAAGTTCGTTGCTCAGGGTTGGCGAGAATTGGTGGTATTCAGCCAAAGTAGCCAGATGATACTTGATCGGCACGATGGTGAAGAACACAGGAAGAGTCGTTCCGGCTTGCCCGGTGTCAATAAACGGCGCACTGTTGTACAGGTACCGAACGCGCAACTGATCTTTGCTGCTGATGTTCAGGTCACCGGAGGTCGTTAGCGAATAAAAATTGATCCAGTTGGGCGCTACAACCGGGAAAACGCCGTGATCGATACGAACTCCATTAACAGTGACGGGCTCACAGGCGTCGTCGGGGTCGGCATCTGGGTCGCACGCGGTGGCAGCCGTCATGTACTGCTTCAGGCCATTGACATTGCTCGCGGAGACTCCTTCGAGGCCAAGAATAGTGGCGTAGCCGGCCTCGGTCGGGGCGTAGATCGGGGACCCGGGAGAAGCTGCCTGCCCAACCGGGTTCCGTTCGTAGTTCACGAAGAAGAACGCCTTGTCCTTGATGATCGGCCCACCAACCTGGCCGCCGAAGCGGTTGTTGTCGAAGCGCGGGTTTGTCCTGATGCCCTGGTTGGCAAGAGAAGTATCCACTGCGTTGAGGTTGCGGTTCTGGAAGTACTCGTACAATCTCCCGTGGAATGAGTTGGTTCCACTCATGATGACGGTGTTGAACTGGCCGCCGGTGGAGTGTCCGAACTCGGGGCTATATTGATTCTGAAGGATCGAGAAGTTGGCCACGGCATCGTTGGGCACATAGGTGAGTGGCCCAGTGACACCCTTATCGTTATTGTCCACGCCTTCCACCGTGAAATTGTTGTTGCGAGGACGTTGTCCGCCCAC
Source organism: Acidobacteriota bacterium (assembly GCA_016179055.1). GTDB lineage: Bacteria > Acidobacteriota > UBA6911 > JACOSC01 > JACOSC01 > JACOSC01. The sequence continues at coordinate 161 of JACOSC010000040.1, read as the reverse complement.
GGAGGGGCCGGAACCGGCACCTAGGTCTACGACCACATAGAGACGTACCAGTTAAGGCACTGAGGGAGTGACCGAACGGAGCGCATAGTGTGGGCATGCAAACCTACCATCGGGTGCATGTCCAGCTGGGGAAGAAGGAGCGGAAGCAGATCGCCGGGATG
>JACOSC010000024.1 GCA_016179055.1 Acidobacteriota bacterium | reverse complement strand
GGATGGGGCCGCCTTGGTCTCCGGCTCCGAAGATAGCAGGATCAAGCTCTGGAACGCCGAGGACGGGACGGTGATCCGCACGCTGACCGACCACCGCAATACGGTCAACGGCGTACGCTTCTCGCCCGACGGCACACAACTGGCTTCGGGCTCCCGCGACCGTCGCGGCATCCTCTGGGGCGCCCCCTCCGAGAACGAATAACGCCAACTTACCCCTGCACCGGAGTAGGGTCCGTCGCCACGGACTGGCCCGCGTGTGACCGCTGGAACCGGCCGAATCACCCACGCTCTCAACTGGGCATAAGGTGGGACAGCATCGCATACAGGGAGTCTCTGATGAATTTATTCCCTCTATTGACCAGCTTGCGGACCTCGACTCCATCCTTGCGGAAGGATTTGGTCCCGAAGTACAAGTCGGCACCGTCGCCGGAATCATAACTTTGAATATGGTCCTCTCGGTTGAAGGAGTCCCGTTTACACCGCCTAACTCAAGCCGCACGATTACGATTAATCGTAGCTCCCCAAGAGTCTCAAGCGTTAGCATTGGTGCACGTAGCGATTCCAGCTTTGAGGTGTCGATTATCGGTTACTCGACTCCAAGATCGTTATCTCAAGTAACCCTTCGCTTCACTCCGAAGCCCGGTGGCGACTTGCCAACAACGACGTTTAGTCTTGACTTGGGATCTACCTCTACGACCTGGTATCAGAGCCTAAGCTCCATTCAATACGGAAGCCTGCTGAAGATCGTAGTGCCTTTCACTGTGCAAGGGGACCTAAGCCGGCTTGGCTCAGTCGCGGTCTCGTTGACCAACCGTGAGGGTGCTTCGCAGGAGGTGTCGGCTAATTTTTAACAACGTCCAAAGCCACCTACGGACACGAAACATTCTGCTAACCGTTCACGGGTGACAGGGGTCGGGGGTCGTACGCTATTGGTTGGATTTCTTTTCCAAACCATCCACAATCCGTTAATCATCCGCCCCACTACCCAATCTCTAAATCACGATAATTCCTAACAGTCTTCGCTACAATCGGGCCCATGGCCCCTGATCCCTGATCCCTGACCCCCGATCCCCGTAAACAGTTAAAAATTCTGTTCACAATTCCGCTTGTATTTCATTTTGAGATTTGCTACATTCACAGGGTAAGGTTGTACTTTTCCAGCAGTTATGTAATAAGAGCCGTCCACAGAGCGGATGGTAGGCGTAGTTGATCAGCTCATTTTCAGGAGGTTGGTTGGGGCTAAAGAATGTTTCTGCGGAAGAGCGAGACCCTTGATCAAGCTGACGATCTGAGTCCTAATCGGTCGATCACTTGCTTGGTGTGCATTGGCCGTCATCGCGCTCGTTTATTAATTTCTGCAATACTACAAATGAATCTTTTCTTTGGCCCCTGAAGGGTTCCCGAAATCGTTGTTGGGTTCTTCTCGCATTTTGTGATAACTGTCACGCCCTCGTCCATTCTTTGTGGACGCAGGGCAAGATAAGGTGGTAAAAATGACTAGCCTATGTATAGCGAAGCGAATCGTTGGCCTTACGTTACTCGGCGCTTGTTTGACCCTTGGGTATGGCCGCGCGGGCGCCGAAGGTGGCCCGTCGTCGTCGCGTTTTATGAGCGGTCCGGTGTTGGGGTATGTGTTTGACGAAGGACGCGGTGTTGTGCGTGCGATTTTGGGGATTCCCGGTGCGGCGGTGATGGCCGACGTGGCATCAACGAGCGAGCGGCTGGCCCAGGCCTGGATTTCTCCCCGGCAGGATTATGCGCTGACGGAAGCCGCAACGGACCGGTCCTTGGGAGTGCTCACGTGGGACGGGGAAGCAGTGGAGTCCCGCCGCCTGTCCGGCGTTGCGCCGCGGCCTGACCACGTGGTGCTGAGCGCCGGCGGTCAAGCCGCCGCGCTGTACTATGGGGCGGCGCGGAGGATTGAGTTGGTGAGCGGATTGCCCAAGGCGCCCCGCCGGGAAGGCGAGGTGGATGTGAGCGGGCTCGGCGCGGCGGTCACCGCCCTGGCCATTGGCGAGGATGGACGGCGCGTGTTGGTGGGCACGGTGGGCCCTGACGGCGGCATGATCTATCGGATTTCGGTAGGCGAAACGGGTCAGCCGATTGCGGCAGTAGGGCAGGCGGCCGGGATTGCGTTTATGCCGGGCGAGACGGAGGCGCTGGTGGCGGATTGCGCCGGACAGCAGGTGCTACGGGTGCGCGCGGTGATGGGGGCGGCCACGGTCGAGCGGTTGGCCGGAGAAGGCGAGGGCGTGAAGTATCCGGTAGCGGCTACAGTCTCAGAGGATGGGCAGCGGGTATTTATTGCCAATGGCGGAGACAACAGCGTGACGATCGTGCCGCTCGAGCGTGGGCCGGGGAGTCAACGGTCGGTGCGCGGGCGAGTGACGGGACTGGCACGACTCAACGGCACGTCGGTGTACCGGCTCACCGACGTCGGCGGCGGACCGCTGCAGATATTGGATGGAAGTGGGAGCGAGCCGCGGATCGTGTTTGTGCCGGCTGAGGCCGGCGGTGGCGCGTTGCAGGTGGTCGATCGAGCCGACCGGCGACGGCCGGGCGCCGCGTTGGGAACCTGTGGTCGACGGTACTAACCGAAACGAGCCGACAAGGGGCCGTGCGTGAGCGCCCCGCCAAAGCTGAAGCATGCGGTGTAGGCTACGGTCGCCGGGCCAGAACGCTGGATCGGCGAAGCGATAGCGGGTCGGTTAATGGCAAAGGGGAAGGCTGCGGCCATGAGAGGGAGGATACAGAAAATGAGCAACAGACGGTGGTGGATCGGTGGGTTGGTGATGGTACTCTGCGCGGGGCTATCCGCGACCTTGTCGGCGCAAGTCCCGTTGACGATTGCCTCTGCCTCGCCCCTTCCGCCGGGCGAGGTGAGCACGCCGTATGGGTTTACCTTTACGGCCACCGGAGGAACGCCGCCCTATCAAAACTGGTCGGTGGTGCCCCCGTCCACTTTGCCACCCGGCCTGACGCTGAACCCGGCGACCGGTCTGCTCAGTGGCACGCCGACGGCCGCTTCGCCGACCTATCCCTCACCCGGCTTCTTTTTTCAAGTGCAAGTGCGGGACAGCGCCCCGACGCCGGCCACGGCCACTATGGCCTTCAACCTGGTCATCCAAATGGTTATCGCAACACCCTCGCCCTTGCCTAATGGCCGAATCGGCTCTCCCTATTCTGTGACACTCACCGCGGCCGGTGGTCAAGCTCCTTATTCATGGCTCCTGGTGCAGAGTTTCCTTCCGCCCGGTTTATCTCTTAACGGTTTTACGGGAACCATCAGCGGAACGCCCCAAGCGGCGGGCAATTACAGTTTCAATGTACAAGTCCAAGATAACCAAATCATGATTCCGCGTACGGTATCAAAATTATTTCGATTTATTATTGACCCTCGCCTCCCCCCCGACATTACGACCCCCTCGTCATTGCCCGAGGGGCAGGTCGATCAAAGCTATAACCTAACTTTTATAGCGACCGGCGGGGTGCCGCCCTATTTTGGTTGGACGGTGATCGAGGGAACTCTCCCGCCAGGACTGTCGCTGGACTCTTTCTCCGGCACAATAAGCGGCCGGCCGACTAGCCCGGGAACATTCACGGTTATGGTACAGGTAAGCGACAGCGACTTTCCACCGAATCTGCTGAGTAAACAATTTACTCTGGTCATTACTTCGCCGCCGTTAAGCATTATTACGGGGCAACTGGGAAACGGTCGAGCCGGCTCAAATTATTCGGATACGCTGAGGGCCACCGGAGGTCAATCGCCTTACGCATGGACTCTTATTTCCGGCGCCTTGCCACCCGGCCTTGTATTGAATGCGGCGAGCGGCCAGCTCAGCGGCATGGTCTACGGCCTGGGAACCTTTGCCTTCGGTGTTCAGGTGGCTGATGCTCGGCAAGCCCGGGCATCCAAAGACTTCACCATCACCATCGAACCGCCAACCAATTTGGTGGTGACTATCAATCGATGTACCGATCCAGACAGTTCAACGGCAGACCCGGCGCAGCAATTTAGGATCTGCGCCGCGCTCTCTCAACCCTTCTCTGTCCCGCTAACCGGTCGTGTTACGCTGACGTTCACACCCAATGCCGACAACCCCAGTGATGACCCGGCCATACAGTTTTCGAGCGGCGGCCGCACGTTGGATTTTTCCATTCCAACCGGCGATCTCCAGGCCAGATTTTCCAGCGGCGATCCCTCCCTTCAAACCGGCACCACGGCGGGTAGCATTACGCTAAGCACCGTCTTGCAAATCGGCGGGACGCCGTTTGTGCCACCCAACGCGAGCCGAACCATCACAGTTAACCGGAGTGCGCCTAAAATTACAGGCGTGAGCATCGGGTCGCGGTCGGGAAACAGTTTTGAAGTAGTCATCACTGGTTACTCGACGACAAGAGCGCTGCGGCAAGTAACGCTGCGCTTTACATCGAGACCGGGCAGCGAGCTGCCGACGTCGAGCTTTAGTTTAGACCTCGGCCCGGCCGCCGGCGCATGGTATCAGAGTGCGGCTTCCCAGCCCTTTGGCAGCCGGTTGGTCGTGGTTATACCGTTCTCGGTCCAAGGCGATATGAGCGGCCTTGGTTCCGTGGCGGTGTCACTGATTAGTAGTGAAGGTCCCTCGTCTGAGGTTAGCGCTAACTTTTGATACACGGGCTGAAAACCCTGAAAGTCTGCTCAAAAGAAGTGCAAAAAGCCATACGGTCGGACATTTTTTTGCACATCCGAACTCTTCTAAAAAAGCTACAAGAAAATGCCCGTTGCCATCGTGTTGATTAAAGGAGAAGCCACTATGCCTACCCGTAAAGTTTTTTGCTTGATTTTCTTAACTGTTTTTAGCTTGACCGTAACTATTTTAGACCAAGTGTTCGGTCAGGAGTTTGTTCCGAACGAAGTATTAGTCCAGTTTAGGCCTGGAACTCCTCGATTGGTAGTGGACGCTGTAAACATTGGTGCAAGAGGTATCATTATTGGAACTTTCCGTGGAGATCGGGACCTCTATCATATAGGAGTGCCACAAGGCTCAAATCTTGATAGTGTCATTGCCTATTACAGACGAAACTCTAATGTTAGATATGCAGGGAGGAATTTGATTATCCGCCAATTGGAGACTATTCCTAATGATCCAAGATTCTCTGAACTGTGGGGTCTGAAAAACGCTGGTCAGACGGGTGGCACGCCTGGTGCTGACATTCGTGCAACATTTGCCTGGGATGTCAACACTGGTGATCCTAACAGAGTAATCGCTGTTATTGATACTGGGGTTGACCGTAACCATCCTGATCTGGCGAGTAATATTTGGGTTAATCAAGTAGAGATCGCTGCAGATCCTACTTGTAGTGACGGTATAGACCATGACGGCAACGGATACCCTAATGACTGCTGGGGATGGAATTTTAGCGCCAACAACAATAATACACTTGACACGAATGGGCATGGAACACATGTTGCCGGAACCATCGCAGCCGTTGGAAATAATAGCATAGGGGTAACAGGTGTGATGTGGCAGGCTAAGATTATGCCAGTAAAATTTTTCCCTGGGACTGTAGCTACTGCAATTGCAGGGATTGACTACGCCCGGGAGAACGGTGCTAAAATTTCAAATAACAGTTGGGGATGCCTGGGATTCTTCCTTTGCCCTGATCCAATGTTGAAACAGGCTATTGATAGGGCGGATAAAGCGGAGCAGATCTTTGTAGCCTCAGCAGGTAACGACGCTATTAATGTAGAACCTACTATATTTGATAACAAAAATATTATTGGTGTAGCCGCAACCGACCATAACGACAACAGATACACTATGACTAACTACGGCCCAAACTCGATACACATTGGGGGACCTGGGGTAAACATATTAAGTACTGTACCTAGTGGAAATTATGACTTAAAAAGCGGTACTTCGATGGCCTCGCCTCACGTGGCTGGAGTTGCAGGATTGATGTGGAGCCAAAATCCTAGTTACAGCTACGGGTTTGTTAAAGAGAATCTTCTGTTGGCTCATCGTCCCATCCAATCACTCGCGGGTTTAACAATTACCGGAGGAATTGTAAACGCACAGGATGCCATCAATGCTTTCGGGGACAGTTTTGATGACGGCGCTGATGGTTCTCGATTCTTTTCTAACGATACGACAGGCACGCGCTGGGCTGTAGCGCAAAATGGAGCTTCTCGATGTGACCTTTTTGTTAGAAGTTTTGGAACCCTCGACCGTGTTGGCGAGGTCACCTTCTCTGGTATGGCGGGGCCGCTTACCGCGACACCGGGGGAAGCCGGCGCGACCTGGACGATGGCCAGTTACAAAGCTTCGTATGTACCAGCTTATGAAACGCCTCAGACGCTCAAAATCCGCGTAACCACTCCGGATGGAAGTCCTTTTACGGGAAAGGCCGGAAGAATTGGTGTTGGATTTATAGGTCAGACCGGGTTAACGGCTCAAATCTGTCCTGCTACAGGTCTGCCTTATGGTCAGCATTCTTTTGGTGGTTCTGTAATTGGTGGAATAGAACTGGAGACTGGAAAACCATTCCTTCATTTTGATCCTCCCTATACGCTTCAGCTTTATGGGCCGATCGCTCTAGGGAACCTCACGAAAATCACTATTTCCGTGCGGTTTGCCTTAAACGAGGTTGCCTTAATTATTTCCGATTCTGATACTGGAGCTCAACTGTTTACGGTCACAAGCAACTATCCGCCACTTAATTGGACTGGAACGCACTCTGGAAGTTTTCTTTACTATGGAGCCACTGCCGGTACCAGTGGCACGCTTTATGTGCGCGATTTCCTTTCAACGCGACCGTAGCTGGAATGAGCCGGTCACTCGCCAAGAGTGACCGGCTCATCTACTTTTCAACTTTGGACGGTTGCCTCTTTGTGGGCAATTTCCTTGCTTTAGGGTCGGTACTATTATATTCTTTGTAAGAAAGAGAAGGTATTTTTCATGAAAGAGTGAAGCATGTGCACAAATGGATGGCAAAAATTAAGAACTATTGGGATCGCTTGTCTCATTTTAACGGGCCTTGCACTTTTCCTCATGGCAAAGAGTTGGGGACAAGTAAAATTTGACTCTCCCATTCACATTCATAATAGTGGCGAGTTTTCTACTAATCGTCCAAATTTAAGTGCCCTTGGCAATAATATCTATATGACTTGGAATGATTGGGGTTTTGGAAAGTCTCAACTGCTCTTTTCCCGCTCGACAGATAGGGGGGAAACGTTTGCTGAGCCTGCGATACTTTCAGCTAATTTACCCATTTCTTCTTGTCCAGAGGTGGCTGCGGTCGGTAATAATATTTATAACGTGTGGCTGGGCGGTACGCGGGGGCAGGGTTGGATTTATTTTGCGGTCTCAACCGATGAGGGGGAAACATTTAGCGAACCCATTAAAGTTTCCCGCAGCGGTTCTGGAGGCACTAGGTGTCCACGTATTAGCGCGCTTGAAAATTATGTTTATATTGTGTGGACGGAAGCAATTTCTACTTTAGATAGTGAGGTTTTTTTTACGGCTTCGAAGGATAATGGTGAAACTTTCAGTGAACCGGTAAGGCTGTCCACAAATCTTCTAAGATATTTAGGGTCTCCAGCATTAGCGGCCATCGACAACAAGGTCTATGTAGTATGGTCCGTTATGACAGACGGAATGCCTAGGAATGGTGAGATTTTTTTTACATTTTCAACGGATGCGGGAGAGAACTTCAACGAACCTATTAATATCTCCAACCTCCCTGGGGAATCTCACGGACCTAAGCTAATGGTGACTGACCATAACGTCTATGTAGTATGGATAGAATCTACAGGTACTAATTCTGATGTTTACTTTACCGTTTCAACGGATGCGGGCAAGAACTTCAGCGACCCCATCAACCTTTCCAACACACCCTATTATTCTGTCGAATCTGGTTTAGCCGCTAGAGCCAATAACGTGTATGTGTTGTGGGCCAATTCAAGGCCTAGAACGGACCTATTCTTTTCTTACTCCACGGATAGCGGAGTTACATTTAGTGATCCTATTAACATTAGTAAACCTCTAGGAGCCGCTACGTCTCATTCTAGTCGATTGGTTGCCGTAAAAAATAAAGTCTATTTGGTATGGCAAAGTTTCTTTCCAGTCCCTGGACGAAATTCAATATTTTTTACTCTTTATGATGAGGCCAGCCAAAAATTCACTGAAATCATTCCGGTGCCGAACGAAAAGAGCTCTAGAAGCGGTCCCAGTTTGGCGGCCGCTAACCATGAATTGTATATAACATGGGTAGACTGACGAAATCACGCGGCTCAGTCAGATCCGCCCGTCGCGGACGGCTGCCCTGCGAGAGGTGCCGCGAGCGCAGGTGCTATGGCTCTATTATACCGGTGAAAACATAGCTACCCTTATAAAGACCGTTCGGCTGACGCGGAAAAGCGTAGGAAAGTGGATCAACAAGGCCCTCAGCTTGGGCGTGTCGTCCGGCATGCAGGACACCCCCATGATACAAAACCCTTCTGGCCGACTGAGGAGGCCAAAGCCTGGTTGGTTCATTTGGCTTGTGCGAAGCCGAAAGCGTTTGGGTATGCGGCCGAGGTGTGGAGCCGGAAAGCCTTGGCCTTCCGCCCATACTTCCAAGCAAGTGCAGGCGTTCTTAGCGACGCGGCCTAATCGCTTCAAGTACGTGCCTACCCGAAGCACAGCTCCCGGCTCGGCCTCATCGAGACGCAGTTTGGCAAAATGGCACGCACTTTCCTCAGACACATGCGCGTTCAATCTTGGGAGGAGCCGCGGGACCGCGTCCTGCAAGGGATTGCTGAAATCAACCAGGCATCCGTGGTGCATCGCTGGAAGAAGTTCGACGCCCTCTCGGTATAAGGGCTATGATTCAATGAAACGATATACTAGTCCCAACGAGAACAGGTCCGGCACAATCCTAGCTCATCTGATTGATTCTATGGCATGGCGAAGCGGGATTGAAAATTCAGGGACGGCTATTGTAGAATGGTCCTCCGGTGGAGTTCCGAAATTGGTTTGGCCGTCGGAAAATAAGGACAATAAATGAGCCGATACAACAAAGTTCTCTGGCGAGAAGGCATGCTGCTCAGCCCGCATCATTTTCAGCAGATGGACAATTATATTGAAGATGTTTTTGGATTTCGTTTGCAGTCCTTGTTCTCGCATGATTGGGGCATTACCGGTCTTGAGATTGATCGGGACGGCCTGGCCAACGGCACTTTCACATTGTTACGCTGCAGCGGCGTATTGCCGGACGGCCTGCCGTTGAGCATTCCGAGCCCGGACAAAGCACCCGACAGTCGCACCATCGAGGATCACTTTGCGCTTACGATGGAGACCTTGGATGTCTATCTGGCCACGCCGGTCAAACGAACGGATTCAGCCAACTACAGCTTCCAGGGCGATGGCAAGGGCGCCCGCGCGACCCGTTATGTCGCGGAGGTTGCTCGTCTCTGTGACGAGAACACGAATGATAACGAGCGTGAAATTGAGATCGCCCGCAAGAATCTTAGAATTCTCTTTGCCGATGAATCGGTCGAAGACTATACCACGCTGAAGATTGCGGAGTTGAAACGAACCGCCGCCGGATTGGTGACCCTTAATGAAGCTTATATACCACCGTGCCTCAGTATTTCCGCGTCCGATCCGCTTCTCGATATTCTGCGCCGGCTTCTCGAAATACTGATGACCAAGAGCAGTGAACTCTCCGGTCAGCGCGGACAGCGTACGCGCGGCTTGGCCGATTTTACCACAGCCGAAGCGGCGAATTTCTGGCTGTTGCATACGGTTAACTCCTTTATCCCAGCGCTGGCGCACTTCTACAATATGCGCGTCGGACATCCCGAGCCGCTTTTCCTGGCGCTGTCGCAATTGGCCGGAGAGCTCATGACCTTCGTAACCGGGCGACATCCGCGCGACCTACCCAAGTACGTGCATACCGATTTGGCGCGCGTATTTCGCAGCCTGGACGACACCATTGAAGAGCTGCTCAGCATTGCGATTCCCCGAAACTATTTCCCGATTCCCTTGGAAAAAGTTCGAGAGTCATTAATGGCCGGCCGTATTACCGATGATTCGCTGCTTGAATCGGCACAGTTCTATTTGGCGGCCACTGCGGAGCTGCCGGAAAATCAGTTGATCGAACAAATCCCGCAAAGAGCCAAGATTGCGTCACGCGACCAGATCGAGCCCTTGATTGGGAGAGCGCTGCGCGGCGTGGCGCTTAATCACACACCCGTGCCGCCGCGTCCCTTGCCCGTGCGGTTAGGTTATCATTATTTCCGGCTGGAAAATCGCGGAGACTTTTGGGATGCCATACGTGGGTCGCGGACCGTGGCAATTTATATTCCGGGCGTACCGGGTTTGAAGCTGGAGTTCTACGCCGTCCGCGAGACGAGTGGTTGACCCAATAAGGAGCGGAGCGCGTAATTACTATTCGGAGCAAGCGAAACTCATGACGACTTCTGCCATTGCCGCCGGCCAAGTTAACTTTGCGCCTGCCCTACCTGAGCTGTGCGAAGATCTATTCACGCTGCTAATCCATCTCCGCGCCACCAAGGATTTTGGCCTGCACGATTATGCCAGCCTACGGCGGAAAATTGCTGATTTAATTCATGTGATCGATCATCAAGCTAAAGAGGAAGGACTCGAGGCTGAAGATATCGATTCGGCCCGCTATGCCCTCATCGCTTTTGTCGATGAGACCGTGTTGAACTCGGAATGGCCCTATAGCAGCCAGTGGGAAAATCATACCCTGCAGCTTGAGCATCTGGGCACGCAAATTGCCGGCGAAGATTTCTTTAAGAAACTGGAACAGATTCGCCGTGACGCCACGGCTAAGTTCGACCAGATCCGCCGGGAAACCGATACTCCATCGGAGCCACTGCAGAAACAGCTCGGCCTGAAAACGGACCTTCTCGAAGTGTACTATCTGTGCCTGCTGCTGGGCTTTGAAGGACAATATAAGATCCTGGGCCAAGATAAACTGCGCGCGCTGATTACGGCGGTGGGTAGCGACATAACGCGCTTGCGGTCGGGTAGCTCTACACAACTCTCAGGGCAATGGAAGGCCGTGGCCGCAATTGTTCCGAGCGATCGAATTCCTCGGTGGGTGCTCATTGTAGGCGTTTCAATTATCATTTTGGTTTTGGGTTATTACGTCGGGCTGCGGATTTGGATCGGCACTCATGCGGCGAGTGTAAGGGATGGGTTACAAAAATGGATTTCTTCATAAAGACTATTAACGCTTAATAACTCACGCGTCGGAGTTCTTTCTATGCCTCTTCGTACAATCCTGGCGGCCGTCGGCCTCCTTTTTCTCGCGGTTCTCACGTGGTTCTTGGCGCGCAGTGTTGGCGACCTTAAGGAGCCTGCCCCTATGTTGATCGCCGGCGGCCTGGTTATTCTGGGCCTGCTGGCGTGGGGCGCGGTTGATCGCTTCCGAAAAGCCCGAGCTAACAAGTCGGCCGCGGAGGGCGGTGTCTCCCCGCACGACCCGGGGTCGGCGAGCAGCGGCAGCGCCAGTGAGATCGCTTCTATCGAGGACGGCCTGCGCAGAGGGCTGCACTGGCTGAAAGAATCCAAGCTGACGGCCACGCAGGCAGGCAAAGGACCGGTGGCCTGGTTGGGACGGAGCGCCGTCGCTTACCAGCTTCCGTGGTTTTTGCTGATGGGGCCGCCGGGCTCCGGCAAGACTTCTTTGGTGAGGGCGTCTGATCTGGATTTTCCATTTTCAGATCCAGAGGAACGACCTGGCGTCCGACCGGTTGACGTCACACGGGGCTGCGCCATGCGGTTTGCCAACGAGGCCTTCCTGATCGACACGGCGGGCCGCTATGTAACCCGGGAAGAGGATAAAGAAGTCTGGCTAGGCCTGTTGCACTTGCTCAAGAAGTTTCGCCGAAAAAAACCGATCGACGGCGTTGTTGTGGTGCTCAACATCGCAGAAATTCTGGAAGCGGGTGATGAGGCAATCCTAAATCTGGCCAAACAACTGCGCGGTAAATTAGACGACCTCTCGCAGAAGCTGGGCGTGCTGGTTCCCGTTTATCTGGTGTTTAATAAGTGCGATCTGTTGGAGGGCTTCGATGCATTCTTTGGCGACATGAGCAAGGAGGAACGATCACAGGTCTGGGGCGGCACACTCCCCTCCACTTCCGACGGTCAAAAAGCCGAGATCTGGTTCGAAGAGGAGTTTGGACGGCTTTGCCAAAATCTGAGACCCCGCCGAATTAATCGCTTGAAAGCCATGGCCGGCGAGAGTGACAAGATTTATGTCTTTCCTTTGGAGTTGGCAGCGCTGCGCGTCAAGCTCAGCGATTTTGTGGGTACGCTTTTCCGGTCCAATCCCTTCATGGACAATCCGATATTTCGCGGATTTTATTTTACCAGCGCGCTTCAGCAAGGTCAGCCCTATGATTTGGTATTTAGCCGGTTGGCCCACAGACTGGGGCTGCCGGAGAGGCCAGTCTATCCGTCGGCCAAACCTAAACCGGGCTACGGATATTTCATCAAACAGCTTCTGACGCAGGTAATCTTTACGGATCGCGCGATCGGCCGACAATCTTCCCAGGCTCGCCGCGCTACGCGCATTTTCCGAGCCGTATCCGCGGCAGTCGGCGCACTGGCGGTCATCTTCTCGCTGTGGGGAATGACCGGGGCCTTCCTCACCAATAACCGTCTTTTGGATTCCGTACAGAAGGCCGCGGGCGATCTGGCTAGCCATCCGGAAAGCGCGCCGGCGCTCGAGCCGTTGCGCGAACCGCTGCAGAATTATGATGAGTCCGGACACAAAGGCTTGGTTCGCTCCTTTGAATGGGGTATGCACCAAGGCGGAGATGTTTTTGATAGGGGACGTCGTTTTTATGCCGGTCGTTTGAAGGAAGTCTTACTGAACCCCAGCGCGCGGTCGGTCCAGGACAGGCTGGTGAGATTAAGAACGACGGTTAACTACGATGCTTCTTGCAACCCGCCGCAACCTTCAGTAGCGGATCCGAGCCAGCCCATGACGGCTTCCCCCTATCTCAATGACCACGACTATTATCTCTATTTCAATCTGCTGAAGACTTACATCATGGCCTCGGATATGAAGACGGCCAATGAGACGTTCCTAGCCAAGGAATCTCCATGGATTGAGTTTTGGAAGAAGCCAGGTCTGAGTGAGGATCTGTCCGCTAAGCAATTGGCCTTTTACGCGCACCGTGTGGCCGCGCACGAGGATACGGACTTTGGCGTGTCCGCCGACGGAGAGTTAGTAGCTTGTACGAGAAAGATTCTTAGGACCAAGCCGCCGTTTGAAAGAGAGTATGAGCGCATCACCAACGAGTGCAATGCCAAAACGCCGGACCTGACTTTGACTGAGGCCTTCAAGGGTAAGGACCCGAACATTCTAAGCGGGTCGCATAGCGTGCGCGGCAGTTTTACGCGGAAAGGCTGGGAGAACTGCGTTCAAAATGCTCTGGTGGAAGCCGGCAAGCGACTGGATACCTTCGAGGAAGACTGGGTACTGGGCAATGTCCCTGGCCCGCCGGCGGAAGCCTCAGCCGGCAAAACCGCGGCGCTGGCTAAGTTGCAGAAGCGCTATTTTGATGATTACGCCGGTAAATGGCAAGAGTTCTTGAGCCGCATCGTTGCCGCCAATTATGCGGATCTCTCGGACGCGGAGAGGAAGTTGCAAGGCCTTTCCAACCGCAACGAGTCGCCATTCCCTGCCCTATTTGAGTCGGTTACGTACAACACGAAGCTGGGAGTGGCGGCCGCCGCCGATTTGGAAAAGAAGTATCAACCCCTTCATCAGTTCCTGGCGGCCGCGAAGGAACCTCAGGGATCGCCGGCGGCTACTTATCTTGAAGCGTTGAATGGGTTGTATAAGGAACTCCATGCGCGGGCCGGCAATATCAACGATCCTTCCTACAGACCGGCCATTGAGTCGGAAAAGAACAAGGCCTTGAATGTGACCGTGGAAGTGACGCGTAATTTTGATTCAGGCCTTATGAACGCCGTCAGGTCTCTGCTCGAGCAGCCGATCCGAAATGTCCTACCGCCATCGCTCGAGCCGCAGATAGGTTCGATAAGCGTTACCGTGGTCACCCTTCAGGGAGGACCCTTGGCCAAAGCCAAAGTCGAGCTTTCCCCCCTAAAAATGCTGGAAGTAACCGATGGGCGCGGGAAATGCAAGTTCGATAAAGTACCGTTCGGGACGCATATTGTTGACGCGTCCTACGGAGGTGTTAGCGCCGATCCCGAAAGGGTTGCGCTGGATGGTGGAAATCGCGACCCGAAGATAGTTCTGCGTATTGCGACGTCTGGGCCGAGCGCCGGCGGTGGTGGCGGGTCAGCACTCAAACCTCCGGCAGGCGGCGCCAAAGTGGGAGTGATTACCGGGCGAGTGACCGATGAGCAAAGAAGATCGCTCGGCGGCGCGACCGTAACCATCGCGGCGCTCTCAAGATCCGCCACGACGGGCGCCGATGGACGCTTTAGGCTGGACAATATTCCTTTGGGAACTTCTCTTACTGTTGAGGTCCGGAAAGAAGGATTCGCCTACAGTTCGCGTAGTGGTGTAATGGTGAGTGCGGAAAAGTCCAGTTTCGACTTGGAACTTTCGCTTACCGCTTCATCCAGCAGTTCTTCGGCTTCCCAGCCGGCGGCTGATAACAAGTTCACCATTTCTGGGAAAGTGATTGATAAATTAGGCAAGCCTTTAGAAGGCGCCGTCGTCACCATCAAAGGTACCGGCGTCAAGTCTGCGCCCACCGGCAAGTCCGGCATTTATACCATTCAAAAAGCGCCGGCCGGATCACAGGTATTGGAATCGACATTTGCCATTGGTTCGAAAACACACGTACTCAACAAAGAAGAAGTGAGGCTGGATATTATCCGGGACCTCACTTATGATTTCAATGTATATATGTATTCTTTTAATGTGGAGCATCACCGCAACGGCCCACGCTATACATCGACGACGCTGTACTTATTCAAGGATGGGTTCTATTTCAATGACAACCAGAAGGGCGGCTTAGTCGATGCCGCTTGGGGACAGTTCAAAGGAAAGGCTAGACGCAAAGAGAAGATTCTTATGGTCTCTGGACCCTTTGTGAATATCGAGGTTGCTGGAAACAGCTATGACTTCAAAACCGCCGATGTGGATACGATTGTTAAAACGATGAATGAAAATATACGGTAAGTTTGTGCCCGCCATAAATGGCCGGAACGTCAAAGGTAGGCTATGCCTTCAATGAACAGGCAAGCATCTAGGGAACTGTGCAATTCGGTAAAGCTACAACCTTTGGCATTAGCTTACGGATCAAGCGTTGAGAATGAGGGATGCTCTGGTTGGATACTGCGCTTTCCAGGTCTGACAAGGCTGTACCAAATTGGGGAATCAGACTGCCCAAGCCACCCAGCAGTTTCAACGTGCTGCCTAACCCGCGGGTCGACCGGAGCGCGCGGAGTTGGTTTGATATGAATCGCTTACCGCCTTATTAGTTTGTGCGTTTGGTCGCGCGCCCGGTCATCCGCACCGTTAGGCAATATTAAACAAAGAAGATAAGTTATTATGGGAGATGATAAGTCAGGAAAATCCGGTGTACGTATTGAATGGATTAAATTAAGCGGCGCTATTGTCGCTTTACTTGCTGCTATTATTGGTTTAATTATATCAATAATAAACTTTAGTAATATTGCAAAGCAAGAGAAAAAATCTGTTTTACAACAGGAAGAACTTGCAAAGCAGCAAAAAAGTTCTGTTTTACAACAGGAAGAACTTGCAAAGCAGCAAAAAAGTATCGAACGATTTGAAAGCTGTTATGGCGAGGTAATTATAAATATTATTGATCCACAGGATGGAGATCAAGTATCCTCGTCGATAGACATCAAAGGCACAGCCACCATTCATGATAGGTGTCGATATGTTTTCATCGTTGTTCGGGATAAAAATAGTCAGGTTTGGAGAGTAACTGATTTGCTTCAAGTGAATATAAACGGGACGTGGGCAGGAAAAGCAAAATTAGATGATATCCCTGTTGGCGGGGAGGCAGAAATTAGTGCCATAATTATTGCTCAACCCAAAGCATATCCTGTTGGGGAGCATTTCTCAGTTCCGCCTGACAGAGGGGTTCCATCAAATTTTGTTTGTATTAAAAGAATCAATTAAAACTAAGAAAGGAGTAAGGAAAAATGAAGGCATTAAAAACAGGTGTTTTAGGTATGTTGCTGATCATGTTTCAGGTAAATGTAATTTTTGCACGGGATGTATCTATTACAATTGACAAGATTGTAGCAAATGAAGTGATTTCTGGAACTGTTCGTAACTTGGATCCAAGAGACTATTCTAACTATAAAGTAATAGTGTACGTCCATACCGATCAATGGTATATCCATCCTTATGCGGCACAAGATGAAGGGTTGTCATGGGCATCTATCAAAGAAAACGGAACATGGCAGATAAAGACAGTTCAGCGAGAATTTAGAGCTGATAAGATTTCTGTTTTAATAGTCAAGCGAACCTATCCTGAACCGAATAAGCTGGAGAGTTTGGAAAAAATCCCAAACAAGGCAATTACAATAAAAGTACTTAAGAATACCCCAGATTATGGCAAACTATGATTCTATAATCCGAGACGCTATAACAGACGGAATTGCCTAACCAGTCGGCCAAGTGGCAGGGTTTCTCCGCTGCGCCCCGAAACCCTGCCGCTTACCTCGTTGTTAGGCGGGCTTAAAGATATTGTAACTGTTCAGCCGACTTAGTCCCGTGGGGACACGGTTAACTTTTGTGCCAGCCATAAATGGACGGCAACGACCGTAACCTTTTGCTACAAGGAGCGACTAAAGGGCGTGGTGCTGTAAATTTTTGCATTTGACAACCGTGTCTCCCGGTACTTAGAATGTTCAGGTAAGGTTGTTAGTCAACCATTTGACCGCGCTGGAAAATGCAATGAAGTTCTTCCGAGAAAGTACGTGTGTCGGTGAAGTAACTTAGTGCAATATATCCTAATTGCAATTAAGTATTTTTCTTGGTAGGAGCTGTTTTTATTAATGGCCCCGAAGGGGCCGTGGAGATTAGCCTGGGGCCAGCGGAGCGCCGCCCCAGGAATACAGCCATGCCAAACCCTCCTGCGCGCCCTGGTAGGGTGCCGGAGAGTCGCAGCGGATGTCGTCCAACGCCCCTCCAGGGCGCATCAGGGATGGGTCACGCGGTCCAGGGGCTGCGCTCCGCTGGCCCCTGGCTAAGCTCCGCCGCCCCTTCGGGGCGAGACCGCTAATATTATTTCAGCGGGGATGGGCATTTGTCCGAGATAAGGGGTTGACCGTTACCCCGTGAAATATACGTGATCGTATTTTTGAAATACTGTACTTAGGGAAGGTTTTGGTGTTCCCGCGAATGATGTAGGACGTATAACGGTATAAAACGAAGGGGGAGGTAATGATGGCAACCGCCAAGGAATTGTTGGATGCCGGTAAGCTGCGAGAGGCCATAGATCAGCTCATTAGCGAAGTGAAGGCCAACCCGACGGAAGAACGGCTCCGCACTTTCCTCTTCGAACTGCTATGCTTTGCCGGCCAATGGGACCGGGCTGAAAAACAACTGGAGGTTATTGCCCATCAAAGCAGCCAAGCGCAGTTAGGTGTGCAAGTATACATCAACAACCTCAAAGCCGAGCGAGATCGCCAACGACTTTTTTCCGATGGTCTTCAGCCCCATTTTCTCACCGAGCCCCCGGCCTATGTCGATCACCTTTTGGGCGCCATTAACCGTATGCGCGAGGGAAACGGCGCAGCCGCCCGTGAACAATTGGACAAAGCGGAAGAGGAGCGACCGGCGCTGTGCGGCCGCTTCAATGGCAGGCCCTTCGAGGATTTCCGCGATTGCCACGACTTGTTTGGTCCGATCCTGGAATTGATCGTGAAGGAAAAGTACACTTGGCTGCCGTTCGAACAGATACGACAAATCGAGATCGCGCCGCCTAAACAATTGCGCGATCTACTTTGGACACCCGCCCGTATTGAAGCCTCGGATGGCACTCTTGGAGAAGTTTATCTTCCCGCGCTTTATCCCGGTTCCAGCGAACATCCCAACGATCAGGTAAAGTTGGGCCGTAGGACCGAGTGGAAGAAAAGCGAAAAAACCGGCATGGATTCGGTCATCGCTAAGTTACCCTCCGTGGTGATGATCGTCCGTGCAAAAATTTTTTTGCACGGATCCGCGCGAACAAGCAGAGCCGGACAAAAATGGATCATTTGTTAGAGAAACCTCCTTGTCGTGCAAAATTCAGGTAGTAACTGTTCGCGGGGATCGGGGGCAGGGACCAAGGGCTCAGTGGTACTGATGTCTGTTGGGAATTACCGTGATTTAGAGATTGGGTGGTGGGGCGGATGCTTAACGGATTGCGGGAGTCATTGGAAAAGAAATCCAAGTAATATCGCCCGATCCCCGACCCCTGACCCCCGTGAACAGGTACGTTAATTCTAACGATGGTCTTTCCGAATGGAGGGGTTGGCATGATCATTGAAGTTCTGGATATGGACGACAGCGTCACTGGGCCGGCGGCTAACTCGATTGGGCTTTGGAATGCCCGTACCCGGCCAGGTCCGGGGCGAACCATCATAAAGTATTACGGCATGTCCAACGGCGTCGCGCAAATGGTGGCAGACATTAAGAAGGCCACGGGGCGCAGCAGCATCAACGTGCTGCGCATATGGGGCCATGGATATCCCGGAGGTCAAGGCGTATCCGGAGGCGTGGCCGGCGCCACTTTTGCTAATGACTTTGCGGGTATGACCGTATCGAATGTCAGCGCCTTAAGCAGCACCTTGGGCCAACTGCGCCCGTTGTTCGCCCGAGGCGCGCGCACGGAGCTACGCGGGTGCAATGTCGCACAGGGCAATGGCGATCAGCTTCTGGTTAGTCTTGCCCGGATTTGGGGAGTTCCCGTGCAGGGAGGATCGATAACGCAACATGCCGGATCCAATTGGGATGGCCCGGTAACCGAAGCGACGCCGGCGGGCGGGCTTCGCTGCGTAGTGGGAACCCCGCTCTGATCGTACCGGATAATTAAAGCCGAGGTGGTTTGATGTCATCATCTGCTGAAGTCATTAACCTTGAAGCATGCCTGACCCCAATTCCCGGCGATAACCCGGCCGGGGAGAATTTGCAATACGCCGGGCTGCACGACGAGATTCGCGAAGCGCGCCGAGCCGATGAGGAACTGGCCCAGGGCCAATGGCAGCGGGAGACCAAAGTGGCCGATTGGTCTGCGGTCATCAACTTGGCGGGTAACGCCCTCGAAACGAAAACCAAGGACCTGCAAGTGTGCGCTTGGCTGATCGAGGCGCTGGTCAGGGTTCATGGTTTTACCGGTTTGCGCGATGGATTAAAACTCATGGTCGGCCTGCATGAGAAGTTTTGGGATCACGTCTTTCCAGAAATCGATGAGGGTGACCTGGAAGCGCGCGCCAATTCCTTGGCCTGGATGAGTCGCCAGTTGGAGGATGCCGTCAAGCGAGTTCCCATCACCAAGTGCCGCGGCGGAGTGGACTACTCCTATTATCAATGGGAAGAATCGCAGAAATTTGACGTGCCGGACACCCTGGAGACGCTCGATTCTGACGCTTTAGCTCGTGTGGAAGCGCGCCGGCAGCAGGCCGCCGAAGAGGGAAAAATCACCGGTGAGCAGTGGCGCAAGGCCATCATGCGGATGCAAGACGGCGGCACACCCCGCGCCTTTTATGAAGAAACATCAAGGCGGCTCGACGAATGTTGGAACGCTTTTTTGGCATTGGATAAAGTGATGGATGATAAGTTCGGCCAGCAGACTCCCGGGTTGGGAAATCTTAAATCTGCGCTGGATTCGGTACGATCACTCATTGCCAAGCTAGTCAAGGAAAAGCGTCTGGCGGAACCGGATCACGTCGATTCCTCTTTGGCGGCAAAGTCCCTGACGGATAGCGCGGAGGCCGGCCGCCGGGAGGCCCCTAACGCCCTGCGTAGATCTGGGCCGATTCAGAGCCGTCAAGACGCGCTACGGCGGCTGGAAGAGGTAGCTCAATACTTCCACGAGACGGAACCGCATAGCCCGGTTTCCTACTTAGTCGGCCGGGCCATTCGTTGGGGACAGATGTCGCTGAGCGACTGGCTCAATGATGTAGTGAAGAACGACAGCGTGCTCGATCAGTTACGCGAGACCCTTGGACTTAAAGGTGGAACCAATGCGAGCGGTGGCGCCGATGAAAGTTAGACGCGCAAAGCCGGAAACACCGCATGCAAACCGGCAAGGCGGGCGACTTGATCCATGCTTTTTACGACGCATAAAGATTGATTTCGGAGCGCGTCGCCAGATTCTTTTGATCGGAAACATTTAAGAGGAGTTGTTCATGCCCTTTGGTGGGGCGCCCCGACGAATGAAAACAGCAGCAATGTCCCTGGGAGCGCCCCGACTACCGTCGGGGCAAGGGTGGACGCGGTCCACGACGAGACTCGCCCCGACGGTAGTCGGGACGCTCCCAGGTATTTTCAGAGGAGGAAGGCTATGCCTAAGAAAGAAAGCACACAGCATAAACTTGATCGCGTGCGCTCGCCGCGCGTGCATATCACTTATGACGTGGAGATCGGCGGCGCCATTGAGTTGAAAGAGTTGCCGTTTGTGATCGGAGTGCTGGGCGACTATTCGGGAAAGCCCGAACAGCCTCTGCCGAGGCTCAAGGATCGCAAGTTCATTGAAATCGATCGCGATAACTTTAACCAGGTGCTGGCCGGCATGAAGCCTCGGCTGAGCTATCGGGTTGACAACAAGCTTACCAATGATAACACCAAGATCGGGGTTGACTTGCGGTTTAGCGGTCTCGAGGACTTTGAGCCCGACAACGTCGTGCGCCAGGTCGAGCCGTTGCGCAAGTTGGTCGATGCGCGCAAGCGGCTTTCCGATTTGCTTTCCAAGATGGATGGCAATGACAAGCTGGAGGAACTGCTGCAGAATGTCATCGACAATACCCAAACGCAGACGCAACTGGGAAAGGCGTTAGGACTCGAGCCGCCGGCGGAGCGCGGCACAGGGAAGGAGGAGCCTCATGAATAAGAATGTAGAAAAAAGCACGGCCGAAGCAGCCGTTACCCAAGAAACCACGGCGGAAGCCGGGCTACTGAACAAAATACTGAGCGCCAGTGTATCGACGACCGATACCTCGCAAAAGGCCTATGCCCGGGACATGATCGCTGAGTTTGTGCAGCAATTAATGCAAGGCCAGATGGTGGTGTCCAAGAATATTGAAGTCACCATTCATGCCCGCATTGCGCAAATTGATAAACTTGTTTCCGCGCAGCTCAATGAAGTCATGCACGCCGAGGATTTCCAGAAATTGGAAGCCTCTTGGCGCGGGCTTCATCACATGGTCTTCCAAAGTGAGACTGGAACCATGCTGAAGATACGCGTCATGAATGCCACAAAGCGGGAATTGATGAAAGACATGGAGCGCGCCCCTGAGTTCGACCAATCGGCGCTCTTCGTCAAGATATACGAACAGGAGTATGGGACCTTCGGCGGCGCGCCGTTCGGTTCGTTGATCGGGGATTACGAGTTTAGCAATCACCCCGAGGATATTGCTTTGCTCGAGAAGGTCTCTAATGTGTCGGCGGCGGCGCATGCGCCCTTTGTGGCGGCGGCCTCGCCGGAATTGTTTGGCTGGAACGATTTTACCAAGCTGACCGAGGTTAGGGATCTGGCCAAAATATTTGAGCGGACCGAGTACGCCAAATGGCGCTCCTTCCGGGAGTCGGAGGACTCCAGATACGTGGGCCTGTGCCTGCCGCATACGTTGATGCGTTTGCCGTATGGGAAGGAAACCACGCCCACGGAAACGTTCAACTTTGAGGAAGACGTCGACGGCACGGATCACCGTAAGTATCTATGGGGCAATGCCGCCTACTCGTTTGGCACGCGCTTGACGGAATCATTTGCTCAGTATCACTGGTGCGCCTCCATTCGCGGCGTCGAAGGCGGCGGACTGGTGCAGGGTCTGCCGACGCACACCTTCCGAACCGACGAGGGAGACGTGGCGCTTAAGTGTCCCACGGAAATTTCCATTACCGACCGTCGCGAAAAAGAGTTCTCTGACCTGGGATTTCTTTCCCTGGTCCACTGCAAGAACACCGACTACGCGGCTTTTTTTGGCGGGCAATCTTGCAATAAAGCCAAAAAGTACGACACGGATTTTGCCAATGCCAACTCGCGGCTTTCGGCGCAGCTTCCTTATATCTTCTCGGTCTCGCGTTTCGCGCACTACCTCAAGGTAATGATGCGAGACAAAATCGGCAGTGCCATGTCTCGCTCGGATTGCGAACGCTATCTCAATCAATGGATCTCTAACTACGTGACACCTGACGACAACGCGTCGGCGGCGACTAAGGCGCAATTCCCATTGCGCGAGGCCCGCATCGAGGTATCGGAGGTCGCCGGTAAGCCGGGCGTGTTGAAGGCGGTCGCCTTCATGCGTCCGCATTTCCAATTGGACGAGCTGACAGTCTCGTTGCGTTTAGTGGCCGAACTGCCCAAGCAGGCCCGCTAAAGGGAGCTGACTCGTCTCGGGCTCTGTTAGGGGATCAGCGATGGCGCTGATTAGGATGATTATCTTTATTTGAAAGTAACTATTCAGGCATGCCTCTCAGCCCCGTAGGGGCGGCATGTTTATAGTGTCTTGGATTCCAAAACAGTCAAGCTCCGTAGGAGCGACATGTACAGAGCCTTTATTATCAAAGCCTGCACATGTCGCTCCTACGGAGCTTGACTCCTATTCAATGGCTTCCGGCTATAAACATGTCGCCCCTACGGGGCTAAGGAGCGCCGGCAGAGTAGTTACAAATGAAAGGAGAATAACCGTATGGCAGCCGTAGATTATTTCTTGAAAATCGATGGAATTGAAGGAGAAAGTCAAGACTCGAAGCACAAGGCCGAGATTGATGTGGAATCTTGGTCCTGGGGCGAGTCACAGAGCGGATCGCACGCCGGTGGCGGTGGCGGTGGCGCCGGCAAAGTGTCCATGCAGGACTTTCACTTTGTCATGAAGGTCAATAAGTCGAGCCCGAAGCTTATGCTGGCTTGTGCCAACGGCGAGCATATCAAGAAGGCGGTCCTGGTTTGCCGCAAGGCCGGCAAAGAACAGCAAGAGTATTTGAAAATTACGCTTTCTGATTTACTGGTCTCCTCGTTTCAGACCGGCGGTTCGGGACAGAGCGATGTGATTCCGAACGATCAGATCTCGCTGAACTATTCTAAAATCGAGTATGAGTACAAGGCGCAGAAACCTGATGGCACGCTCGATGGCGCCGTCAAAGCCGGTTATGATCTGAAAGCCAATAAGGCCGTCTAGCGAGACCATACTTCCTCCGGTAGCCTCGTGAGAGGAAGGGGAGGATTGGTTATACTTTGAACGGTCATTAAATAACAGAACCGGGAGCGGTAGCGACCGGGTCGGTAAGTTGTCGCCAGACGCGCACCCGGTCGCTACCGCTCCCGGTTCTGTTGCGCCGGGTTTATTTTCAGAGGGAAAGAGGTCTCGTGTCGAGAGCGACTAATGAAATCCGTATAACGCCTTCCGTGCTGGATCGCTTGATCGATTATGAGCCGGAGATTTCCAGCGAGTCGCATCGGTCTCGCTTGCGCGGCCTGCGCGAATTGAAACAGGCCGTCAAGCGCGATTTGGAATGGCTGCTCAATACGAGGCAACCCATCGAGCCGCCGTCGGCGGAGCTGAAAGAATTAAACAGTTCGGTAGCCGTTTATGGGCTTCCGGATTTTACGTCGCTCAATGCCAAGAACCGCACGGACCAAAATCGCATGCGACGGGCGGTCGAAGCCGCTATACGAGTCTTTGAGCCGCGCTTGGTCAACGTGGCGGTCACGCTCGAGGCGATGCGCGAAAATGAGCGCCTAATGCGTTTCCGTATCGACGCGCACTTGAAGGTTGAGCCCGCTCCCGAACCGATCACCTTTGATACGGTGCTCCAGTTGGATAACGGCCAATACCTCGTGCGGGAGGAGTAATGCGGGATGAACTGCTAGCTTATTACGAGCGAGAGTTGGCGTTCCTCCGCCAAATGGGGGGAGAGTTTTCGCAGAAGTACCCGAAGATCGCCGCGCGCCTGCAGCTCGACGCGGAGACGTGCGAGGACCCGCATGTGGAGCGTATGCTGGAAGCCTTCGCCTTCTTGGCCGGTCGTGTGCACCTCAAGATTGACGACGAGTTTCCCGAGATTACCGAGTCATTGCTCAACGCGCTATATCCCCACTACCTCGCGCCGGTTCCCTCCATGTCCATTGTGCAATTTGCGCTGGATCCCGGGCAGGGAAAATTAACCACCGGATACGAGGTGGCCCGTGAGACGATTCTATACTCCCGACCCATTCAAGGCACCCCTTGCCGATTTCGCACGGCTTATCCGGTCATCTTGTGGCCGATTGAAGTGGCAGGAGCGGCTTTCGAATCCTTGGAAGTGGCCGACACGCGTAGACGCGGGAACGCCGTCATCCGCTTAAGCCTGCGCTGCGCCAACGCGACGCGGCTGGCCGAGTTGCAGTTAGGCGAGGGCGAGCACGCGCATCTGATCGATAGTCTGCGGTTCTATTTGAATGGCGAGCCGCAACTGGTCCATGCGCTTTACGAGATGATCTTCAACCAGGCCACTCAAGTGGAACTGCGACCATTGACCGCCCGTAGAGAATCGGCGCGCGCCACTCGCGCACTGTCGCCGATCACCCTGCCGGCCACCAGCTTACGGCCGGTGGGCTTTGAAGCCGACGAAGGCCTGCTGCCGTACACCGCTCGCTCGTTTCCCGGCTACCGCCTGCTGACGGAATACTTCGCCTTTCCGGACAAGTTCCTCTTTTTTGATGTGACCGGACTGGATCAAGCAGCGCGGGCCGGCTTCGGCGATCAATTCGAGGTCTTGATTTATTTGCGGAATGCCACGCCGCCGCGCGCCACGGTCGACGCCGGTATTTTTCAGTTGGGCTGCGCGCCGATCGTCAATCTTTTTCCAAAGATCGCCGAGCCGATTCGACTGACGCAGCAGCAGTATGAGTACCCAGTGATTCCCGATATTCATCGGCAGATGGCCACCGAAGTTTACTCGGTTGATTTGGTCATGACGGCGGATCCGTACCTTAAGAAGGCGCGCGAGTTTCAATCGTTCTATGCGTTGCGCCATGCCTATGGCGGCGAGCCGGGCAACGCCTTCTGGTACGCCACGCGCCGGCCTTCCCCACGGCCGGATGATTCCGGCACCGATGTCTACGTTTCGCTGGTCGATTTGGGGTTCAATCCTTCGGTCCCGGCGGTGGAAACTATGACGGTGCATACGACCTGCACCAACCGCGACTTGCCGGCCAAGCTGCCTTTTGGCGGCCGTGAGGGTGATCTGGAAGTTGAAGGGGTCCGACCGCTCTCGCGTGTGCGGTGTTTGCGCAAGCCGACGCCCACCCTACGCGCCCCGCTCGGCCGCGGCGCGCAATGGCGCTTGATTTCGCACCTGTCGCTTAATTTCCTGTCGCTGGTGGAAAGCGCGCAAGACGGCGCGCCGGACGCCTTGCAGGAGATACTCCACCTTTACGATTTCGTCGGCTCGTCGGTTACCCGCAAACACATTACCGGCATAAAACGAGTTTCGAGCCGGCCGGTAATTCGCCAGATCCGCTCGCCTATGGGTTTAAGTTTCGTGCGCGGCACCGAATCCACCATCGAGTTCGACGAGGATCAGTTTGTCGGAAGCGGAATACTGCTTTTCGCTTCTGTGCTGGAAAGATTTTTGGGGCTTTATGTCTCGCTCAACTCCTTTAGCCGGCTTGTGGCAAAGGTTACTCAACGAGAAGGATATTTGAAACAATGGCCACCGAGAGCTGGGAATCAGATACTCCTCTAGAGAGGTTGTTATTTGAGGAGCCCTATCGTTTTGATTTCTTTCAAGCCGTACGTCTGCTCGAACGAATCTACCCGAAACGGTTGCCCGTAGGCAAGGCCGAGGCGCCGGGGCAAGAGACGGTACGGTTTCGCACGCGTTTGTCGCTGAGCTTTCCACCCAGCCCGATATATCAGTTAATCCACGTTAGCGATGACCGCGCCGACGGCGAACCTCCGCAGATGACGGTGGCCTTCATGGGGTTGACGGGTCCATCGGGCGTATTGCCCAGTCCTTATACCGAGATGCTGGTGGAACGCACGCGCTATAAGGACACGGCGCTCTGGACATTTCTGGATCTCTTCAACCATCGCATGATTTCGCTTTTTTATCGCGCATGGGAGAAGTATCGATTCCCGATCGCCTATGAGCGCGGAGATAAAGATCGCTTTACCGGGCAGTTATTTTCTTTGATCGGCATGGGCACCCACGGGCTGCAGGACCGTTTAGGGCTGCCGGATGAGGCGCTCTTACTGTACGGCGGCCTCATTGCGCAGCGACCGCGCTCTGCCGGCGCCATACAGGCGATCTTGAGCGACTACTTTGGCGTTACGGCGCGCTTGGAACAGTTTTCCGGACAGTGGTTCCACCTTGGCGAGGATGACCTTACTCGGTTGGGCGCCGCCAACAGTCAGTTGGGCTTTAGTTCTATAGCCGGTCGCCGCGTATGGAATATCCAGTCGAAGTTCCGTATGGTGTTCGGACCTTTGTCATTGGCGGCCTTCATGGCATTTTTGCCTTTTGGGTCGGCCTTCAAGCCGGTCAGGGAACTCCTGCGGTTCTTGGTTGGATTGGAGTTTGACTTTGACATTCAATTGACGCTGAAGGCCGAGGAGGTGCCCGGTTGCGTTATGGCCCGGGAAGGCGAACAGGCGCCGAAGCTCGGTTGGACCTCCTGGCTCAAGACGCGGCCGTTCACCGCTGACGACTCCCAGGTAATTCTGTCGGCAGGCGGATGAAGAGACTATACGAAGTTCGGCCGCGTGTGATTTCGGCACTATATAAGCTCCGTAGGAGCGATATGTTTATAGTAGGGGTGCTAGCTTTAAGACCCAAGCCCCGTGGGGGCGACATGTGAACCATCACGACCGACAACATGTCGCTCCTACGGAGCTTGAGACCTCATTCTGGGTATGCTTGGCTATAAACATGCCGCCCCTACGGGGCTGATACTTATCCTGAGGGGCGCTGGTTTGAGGTGTTTATAGATTTACTGAAGAATTTCTTACGATTGAGTGTAATTGTTCAGGGAGTCGGCACTAATACAGACCGGGTCCATGGGCCATACAGTGCTTACCCCGTCGCTATAGCTCCCGGTTCTGTACCGGATAAGTGCCGAAGATCATTGTATCCATTCACGGGGGTGGATACCCCCGGCGGAAGCTGGGGGTCTCTTGGGTGGTCTTAGTGAATCCCGTGAACAGTTGCTATCGGTATTCGAATTCCATACTGACTCCCGGCTCCTGGATTGTTGCGCCTGACCTCCGTAGACCGGAGTAGTTGCGAAAAGTGAGGAAAATGATATGAGCTTGAACTTGAAATCACTCATTGCCCGGCTTAACCAAACATGCCACAACGCCCTGGAAGCGGCCGCCGGCCTTTGTCTGTCCCGTACGAATTACGAGGTTGATATCGAGCACGTGCTCATCAAGCTGCTGGAAGCGCCCAACACGGACTTGATCGCGATCTTTCGTCATTTTGAAGTTGATTCGGCGCGGCTAACTAGGGACCTTACACAGGCCCTCGATCGGCTCAAGACTGGGAATTCGCGTACGCCGGCGCTCTCCCCTCACCTGCCGAGACTGGTACAGGAGGCTTGGCTCTTGGCCTCCATTGAATACGGCGCCCAAAAAGTCCGCTCCGGTCACCTGCTGTTGGCCTTGCTCAACAATGACGACCTGGCGCGTCTGGCGCGCGACCTCTCGAAAGAGTTTCACAGAATTTCTGCGGAAGGGTTGGGTAAGAAGCTTATCGATATCACTACCGGCACGGCTGAGGATAAAGCGGCAGCCGGTTTTGGCGAGGCGCCGATGAGTGAAGACGCCGGGGCGGCTCTGGCGCCCGGTGGCAAATCCCGCGCCCTGGATCAATACACCATTAATTTAACCGCGCGGGCTCGGCAGGGCCAGATTGACCCCGTCCTCGGGCGAGACTTTGAAATACGGCAGATCATCGACATATTGACCCGCCGCCGGCAAAACAATCCGATATTAACCGGAGAGGCCGGCGTAGGCAAGACCGCGGTAGTGGAAGGCTTTGCGCTGCGCATTGCGCAAGCCGATGTTCCGCCGTCCCTAAAAAATGTGGCGGTTCGCACTTTGGACTTAGGGTTGCTGCAAGCGGGCGCCGGCATTAAAGGTGAATTTGAAAACCGCCTCAAGACGCTGATCGAAGAGGTCAAGTCGTCACCGCAGCCGATTATTCTCTTCATCGATGAGGCCCACACCATGATCGGCGCCGGTGGCCAGGCCGGACAAAATGATGCGGCCAACTTGCTCAAGCCGGCTCTGGCGCGCGGCGAGTTACGAACGATTGCCGCCACCACATGGGCCGAGTACAAGAAATATTTCGAAAAGGACGCGGCCCTGGCCCGCCGCTTCCAGGTGGTCAAGGTTGAGGAGCCCACCGAGGCGCAGGCCGTGGTCATGATGCGCGGGCTCACGGATACGCTGGAGAATCACCATAAGATTCGAATTCTTGATGAAGCCATCGAAGGCGCCGTGGGCCTATCGCATCGCTACATCACCGGTCGCCAACTTCCGGACAAGGCGGTTAGCGTGCTGGATACCGCATGCGCCCGTGTGGCCATCGGGCACTCTGCCGTGCCTCCCGCGGTCGAAGACGCGCGGCGGCGCATTGACCAGATCACTGTGGAAATCGAAGCGCTAACCCGAGAATCGGTCACCGGCGCAGATCACCGCAAGCGCATCGAGGAATTGGAGTCGGCTCGGACCGCCGAAAACAAACGGTTGGAGCAATTGAACGCGCAATGGAACAAGGAGTGCAGCTTGATCGGACGGATTCGAGAAATCCGAACCCAACTCGAAGAGCACGCGTTACAGAAAAAAGCCGGCGATGGCAACGGTCATGCCGTGGCGGTCGCACCCGCGGCCGCAACCAGCCCAATTCCTGCGGCCCCTTTAGTCAGTGCCGCTTTGGACACCGAGGCGTTGCGCAAGGACTTGGCGCAGATAAACCGCGAGCTGGAGAAAGCGCAAGGCGAAACGCCCTTAATGCAAGTCTGCGTAACTTCGCAGACGGTTGCGGAAGTCATCTCCGGTTGGACCGGAATTCCGGTGGGCAAAATGTTGGCCGATGAAATCAACACCATTCTTACCCTGAAGGACCGGCTCGCCCGCCGCGTGATTGGCCAGGCCAGCGCTCTCGAAGCGATCAGTCGGCGCCTGCGTACGGCGCGAGCCAATCTTACCGATCCGCGACGACCCATTGGCGTCTTCCTTTTAGTCGGCCCCAGCGGGGTCGGCAAGACCGAAACCGCTTTGGCGCTGGCCGACACGCTTTACGGCGGGGAAAGAAACCTGATTACCATAAACATGAGCGAGTATCAGGAAGCGCATACGGTATCATCGCTTAAAGGCTCGCCTCCCGGCTATGTGGGGTATGGCGAGGGCGGCGTGCTTACGGAAGCAGTGCGTCGCAAACCCTACGCCGTCGTGCTCCTCGATGAAGTGGAAAAAGCGCATCCTGATGTCATGGAACTTTTCTATCAAGTTTTCGACAAGGGTATACTGGAGGACGGCGAAGGGCGCGAGATTGATTTCAAGAATACAGTAATTCTGCTTACGACCAACACGGGAACCGAGACGATCATGAAGCTATGCGCCGATCCCTCTACTAAGCCGGAGCCGGAAGCGCTGGTCATGTCCTTACGTCCGGAGTTGCTCAAGGTGTTTAAACCGGCTTTGTTGGGCCGAATGGTCGTCGTACCGTATTACCCCATTACAGACGACGTGATGCGCGAAATCATAAAATTGCAGCTTGGCCATATCAGTCGCCGATTGGAAGAAAACCATAGTACTCAATTTACATATGACGATACGGTCGTCGCGGAAATTGCCAATCGCTGCAAAGAAGTGGAAAGCGGCGCCCGCAATGTCGATCACATACTAACCAAGACCTTACTGCCCGAGTTGTCGGGTGAATTCCTGGCCAAGATGGCGCTGGGCCAAGCCATTTCCCAGGTCCACGTCGGCGTGGGCGAAGGCGGACAGTTTCAGTATGACCTTTCCATAGACCGCAAGAAAGCGGCGGCGCGGCCGGCTAAGCGCCCAAAGGTCAAGAACAATTAACCGAAGGTAGGGTTTTGTCGTAGGACCAGACGGCAAATCCGAATTTCTTTTCCGCCAAGAGAGGTAAGCGCTTGGAGACGTACACGCAAGACCATCGGCTAATACAGATCATCACGCCCCTCGGTAAAGACGTGTTGTTGTTGCAAGGCTTCACGGGTGAGGAGGGCATTTCCAAGCTGTTCCACTTTGACCTGGAAATGCAGTCCGAATCCCGCGCTCTGTCGTTCGATGACATTGTCGGCAAGCCGGCAACAATTCGTGTGCTGCTCGACGACGGATCCGACCGCTACATAAACGGGTTAATCGCTTCTTTCCGGCAAGGGGGGTCGTCGACGACTTTCGCCAAATACGCGGCTACACTGGTTCCGTGGTTATGGATGCTCACACGGACCAGCGATTGTCGAATCTTTCAGAATCTGTCGACGCCCGACATCCTCGAAAAAGTTTTTGCCGAGCACGGGTTTTCCGACTTCTCCAATCGTTTGCATGGCTCGTTCAAGCCGCGCGAGTATTGTGTGCAGTATCGAGAGACCGATTTCAATTTCGTCTCTCGCTTGATGGAGGAAGAGGGCATTTCTTATTTCTTCGAGCATGCGCAAGACAAGCATACGTTGGTAATGGCCAATCATCCCAGCGCCATACCGGCCTCGCCATTCCAACCCAGCGCCCGCTACGAGGTCGTATTGGGCTCGGGCCGAACGGAAGATGTGGTGACCGAGTGGGTGATCGGGCAAGAAGTCCGCCCCGGCAAGTACGAGCTTAGAGATTTTAATTTTGAAGAGCCGGCGCTCGACCTGATGGCCGGAGTGGTAGGCAAGGACACGCGACAACTTGAGATCTACGATTACCCCGGCGACTTTGCCAAGCGTCCGGATGGGGAAACCTTGGCCGGAGTCCGCATGCAGGAAGCCGAGACCCCGCAAGTGGTGATTACCGGATCCGGTACCTGCCGTGGGTTTAGCGCCGGCTATCGATTCGACCTTAAAGAACATTATCGGCGCGATCTGAACAAGGCTTATGTGCTGGTGGAGGTCTTGCACTCGGCCGATCACGGCGAAAACTTTGGCAGCTCGGAAACCGTTGCCGCCGAAAGTTTGCAATACGCCAATCATTTTAAGTGCATACCGCACGCCACGCCGTTCCGCCCGCCCCGTATCACGCCGGCGCCGTTGATCCATGGCTCGCAGACCGCTATGGTGGTCGGGCCGTCGGGCGAGGAAATTTATGTCGACAAGTACGGGCGAGTCAAGGTTCAGTTTCATTGGGATCGAGAAGGCAAGTACGACGAACGCAGTTCCTGCTGGGTGCGCGTATCACAAAATTGGGCCGGCAAGCGTTGGGGCGCCCTGTTCATTCCGCGCATCGGCCAAGAGGTGATTGTAGATTTCCTGGAAGGCAACCCCGACCGCCCCATCATAACCGGTCGCGTATATAATGGCGGCTCGATGCCGCCCTACGACTTACCGGCGGAGAAGACGAAGAGCACGATCAAGACCCTATCTTCCAAGGGGGCTGGTGGCTTTAACGAGCTCCGCTTTGAGGATAAGAAAGGCGAAGAGCAGATTTTTATTCACGCCGAAAAAGATCAGGAAATCCGAGTCAAGAACGACGTAAAGGAATGGATCGGCCAAGACAGTCACTTGATCATTAAGCGAGATCAACTGGAGAAGGTGGAAGGAGACCAGCATCTGCAAGTGAAAGGCGATCGCAACGAGAAAGTCGATGGCACCGTATCGCTCAAGGCGGGAATGGACCTGCAAGAGAAAGTGGGCATGAAGTATGCCCTCGATGCCGGCATGGAAATTCACTTGAAGGCCGGTATGAGTTTGGTCGTCGAGGCCGGAGTGACGATGACGATGAAAGTCGGCGGCAGCTATGTCGCAATTGGCCCCGCCGGCGTTATGATTTCCGGCCCAATGGTGCTGATTAACAGCGGCGGGGCCGCCGGTTCCGGCGCCGGCGCGTCCCCGCAAACGCCCAAGGATCCCAAGGAGGCCGGCAAGGCAGAGGCCGGTGAAAAAGCGGAACTACCGCCGAAGAAAACACCGCCCCAACGAAAACCGTACACACCGGCAGCCTTAGTGCTGCAAACCGCGGCGCGTAACGGCGCGCCCTTCTGCGAGATATGAGCGGGCCACTAATGTAGCCCGTGAGGCTAGTTCGATGATCATGGAAAAAGCTGTCGAGTCGCTCAAGCGTCATCTGTTTTCCGAAGAAGATGCCAACGTGTTTGCCGTATTGGATGGCGCCTCGGTTGCAGACCTGTTGCCGAACCTCGAGCGCTACCAGCCGGACTATCACTGTCTTTATCGCGGCGACCTTGCCCCGGACGTCGCCGCGGCGGCGCCGTACCTGATTCATCTTCCGACGGACTCCGAGTTTACATCGTGGGTGTTGGAGCAAGGGTGGGGAAAGCATTGGGGCATTTTTGCCGTCAGCCGCAGCGATACTCGGGCCATGCGGCGTCACTTCCGCACATTTCTCGTAGTTCATGACAGCGACGGCCGGCCGCTTTATTTTCGCTATTACGATCCGCGAGTGCTGCGCCTTTACTTGCCGACGTGCCGCGCCCAGCAGACGGGGATCGTTTTCGGCTCGGTGTTGTACTACTTGCTGGAAGATGAAGATCCGCAGATCGCCTTGCGGTACCGGCTTGCCAATGGGCAGTTGCAGAAGGAATCGTTGCCGATCCTGGAAAGTTAACTAACCCAGCAGGCGTGTGCGGAAGGTAGCCAGGGGGAAGCGCTACGCCGCACTTGGTAGGCCAGGAATTAACCGGGATTTTTTGTGACTGTTCACGGGGGTCAGGGATCAGGTTCCAAATCCCAGATCCCCGACCCCCGATCCCTGGCCCCTGACCCCCGTGAACAGTTACGATTTATTTAGACGCGCCTTGAAAAAGCGCAAGGAGTTCAGCTATGCCGCCGGCCGCGCGAATTACCGATATGCACGTTTGCCCGATGGTGACGGTGTTGGTGCCGCATGTCGGTGGCCCCATACTGCCGCCGGCCTGTCCGACGGTGCTGATTGGGTTCTTACCGGCGGCGCGCGTGACGGACATGGCCGTGTGTGTGGGTCCTCCGGATATCATCGTTAAGGGTTCCATGACGGTGATGATTGGAAATTTGCCGGCGGCACGTCTCGGCGACCAGACCGCCCATGGCGGCATCATCGTGCTCGGCTGTATGACCGTTATGATTGGTGGATAGGAGCGTGCTCATGTTGGTAATTACCAAAGAGCAAATGGAAGTTTTAAGTACACACCAGCGCGATCAGTTTGTGGATAAGCTCGCGGCCTACATCAAGACCTCGCACGAGGCCACGTACAAGAAATTGGGCGAGGAGCAGGTGCGGGAGTTGATACGGTGCGGAATAAGCGCCGCCGCAAGATACGGGATCGATGCTCAGCCCGACGTCGCCGGTTACATTGATTTGATGTTTCAGTTCGGACGCGATTTTGAAAGTAAGACTGACATGGCCTGGGCCCTTTCGATCTTGGAGGAGCGAACGGCGAGCGCACAGAGCCGGCTTCGGCGAATACGGTGGATGGCCCAAGAGAAAGGGCTACAGGCCTAGCCCGAGCTTGCCGAGTTAGCAGGAGCGCGAGCCAATACGTTAGGTCCTATGAAAAGCTCGTCGCTGAATTTGGAAAGCGAACCTGATGGCTGTCACGAAAACCGAGTCTAGCAAGCCGTGCAGGTTTCACGTGGAGGATACGTGAATAGTAACACCTTCGCGGACTCGGTTAACTCGGGCCGGTGACCGACTTCTATTTGAAGTACCGGGTACTGACTCAAGTAAACCTGGTACAGGTAGGTTTTCTCGGTCCGAACGTGTGCAGATGAGGAATTGAGCAAATTATGAATCCGTTAGATGGGTTGTCATCACCAGTAGGGCAGGCCGGAGCGCCGCTCGGGCAGGTTCAGTCATCGTTGGATCAAGCGGCGCAGGCGGCCGCCACTTCGGCCGGCGAAGCAGTCGGGTCGGTCCAACAGGCCGCCAATCAAGCGCAAGCGGCGGCCCAGCAAGCGGCCCAGGCCGTTGCGCAGGCCGGTCAGCAAGCCGGCGCACAAGCGGCGCAGGCCGCCGCCGCACAAGCCCAGCAAGCGGTGAATCAGGCGCAGGCGGACGCCGCACAAGCCCAACAGGCGGCACAGAGCGCCTTGCAGACGGCCTCGGCCATGGGGCAGCAAATCGGCGCTCAGGCATCGCAGTTATCAGACCAAGCCACCCAAGCGGTCTCATCGGCTACGCAGGCGGCCGCCGCGGCCGGACAACAGATATCGGCACAGGCTTCACAAATGGCGTGCCAGGCCGCCCAAGCACTCTCGTCGGCCACGGATTCGGCCGCCGGTATGGCTCAACAGGCGGCTGCGCAGGCGACGCAGGTGGCGCAGCAAGCCGCCGGTCAAGCTGCACAAGCGGCCCAGCAGGCCGCCGGCGCCGTATCGAATGCGGTACGGGAGGCGGCGGACAGGGCGCAACAAGCGGCCGGCCAGGCCCAACAAGCGGCGCAGCAAGCCGCACAACAAGCGCAGCAGGTCCTGCAAGGCATTGCTCAGCGCGCCACCGGCGTGGTTGCGCAAGCGGCCCAAGCGGTGGGCGCCGCCACGCAACAGGCCGCTGACGGCGCACGTCAAGCAGGCGCTATGGCCGAACAAGCTGCCCGTCAAGCCGCCCTAGCCGCGACCAGCGCGGCGCAAGCCGCGGCCGATGCTGCCGGCCAGGCTGTGGGCGCCGCTCAACAGGCCGTCGGACAAGCCCAGCAAGCGGTAGCTGACGCTTTGGCCGCGGCGCAAAACTTGCCCAATCCGCTCGATAGATTGTTCGACCGGTTGCCCGTGGATAGTCCGACTGTACCGTGCCCGCTCATGGGTGCGCTGCCGGAAGAAGCCGAGAATGCTTTGTCGAATGCCCGTCAGGCAACGCAAGCGGCGCTGCGCGCCGCCGAAAGCGCCCGCGACGCGCTAGGCTGCGCCAACACCGCGGCCGCGGCCGCCACACAAGCGGCCCGCTCCGCGGTACAGCAAGCCGGCGGCGCGTTACGTCAAGCCGGAACACAAGCCGCCCGTACCGCGGCAAGCTTGGCGCAGCAGGGGGCGCAAGCGGTACAGCAAGGCGCCCAGATGGCCGAGCACGCGGTACAGCAAGCCTCCGCCGCCGCTGACCAGGCCGTGCAGACGGCGTCGGCCGCGGCCCAACAAGCCGCGGCGGATGCCTCCAATCGCGTTTCAGCCGCCACGCAAGCCGCCACTCAGGCCGCGCAGACGGCGGCAGCGCAGGTACAGCAAGCGGCGGCGCAGGCCGAACAGGCGGCAGTTCAGGCGGCCCAATCGGCGTCGACCGCCGTGCAGCAGACCGCAGGACAAGCCCCGTCTTCGCTGAGTTCTGTGGCTCAGCAGGCTGGACAGGCGGCGCAGACCGCCGCCAACCAGGCCCAGCAGGCGGCGGCCCAGTTGGGACAGGCAGCCGGTCAGGTCGCGCAAAGCGCTTCGACGGCGGCGCAACAGGCCGTCGGACAACTTTCCCAGGCGGCGGCCGCGGCCGCGCAAACCGCCGCCCAGGCAGCGCAGGCCGCGGCGAACACGGCGCAGCAAGCCGCCGGCCAGGCGCAGCAAGCCGCCGCGCAAGCCGCGGATGTGGCATCGCAGACCGCGCAAACTATGGCGGCGGCCGTACAGAGCACGGCTAATCAAACGATGGATGCGCTCTCGTCCGCAACGTCCGCGGCGACTTCGGCGGCCGAGTCCGCCGCCCAGGCCGCCGGGCAAGCCGCACAACGAGCATGCCACGTCTCCGACACGGCCGTGCAGGCAGCCGACCAGGCAGCACAAACTATTTCACGAGCGGCGGAATCTGCCGTCGATACGGCCCAACAAGCGGGCGCGCAAGTTGCGCAAACCGCGCAGCAGGCCGCGGCGACCGCGGCACAAGCCGTCCAGCAGTCCACGGCTGCGGCCCGGCAGGCGGCCGACCAAGCGGCGACCGCCGCTCAGGCCGCCGTGCAGCAAGCGGCTTCGACTGTACAACAAGGGGCGCAAATGGCCGGCGCCGAAGCGCAGCGAATGGCGGCCGGCGCCCAACAGGCCGCCGCCCAGGCCCAGCAATTGACCGGCTTGGCCCAGCAGGGCGCCGGCGCCGCGCAGTCCGCATTACAATCTCTTCCCGGCCTTCTCAGTTAAAGAGTGCGGGAGAGCCAGCTTGCCGCCGAAGCCGGAAAAGCCCCGCCCTGCGGGGCTGATAGTGTAGGAGTAATCCATGCCGACTAAGCCGGACTCTTCCTTTCGCCACCTGTCCGATTATGATCAGCCGGTACGCGGCAGCGCACACTTCCCCGAGCCGTTGGGGCATGAGGCGCAAATCCCCATACAGCATCCCGGACTAATCGGCCCGCGACGTGGAGTTTCACCCATTACTCATTCGCTTGGGACGAAAGCAAAGCCTTTCTATAAAAAGCGCTTCGAGAAGGCGCCGAGCGAAGAGATTGAGCTTAACCTTTGGGGCGACTTTACGGATGGCCCGTGGAAATCGGATATGGAGATATTAGCGGCGGCGAAGGCAGGAAAATGGTACCCGGGCCGAATCGATCTGGAAAATTTTGCCAAGAGTGGGAAACGCGGAAAGACCCTGCCTGTGCACAATGTGTGGAACTTAATGTGTGCGATCGCCCGGGAAAAACCGGGCAGCGTCGGCCGCGTGAATATCTTTACGCACGCCAATAAAGGCTTTATTGCCTTAAGCGGCCGAGTCGTCGTTGGCAATGTCATATTCAACGAAGGTCCGGCGGAGTTTGGCGAGCAGACGCTGGATATCGCCAACGACGAGGGAACTACTTTCAGCGATAAGGAGAGCAAGAACATAACCCTGGAGCGTGTGCGACGGTCATTCACCAAGAAGGCCTTCCTCGTAATTTACGCCTGCCACGCCGGTCTCGACAAAGAGTACTTAAGCAACATTGCGAAGCTTTTGGGGATTGTTGTGAAGAGTTTTTCCGGCGAAATTCGGTACCATCCGATCCCCAGCAAGGATGGGAAGAAGATTGTCGACACCAAGTATGGCCTTAAGGGATCACCGGTTGAAGTCTCGGATTTCCACGCGCTCATGCCGGACCGGCAAGCGGAGCCTTAAAGAGCATCCGTGATAGATAGCCCTTAGCATCTGTCAATATGAAATTGTGCTGAACCATGTAGAGTATTTTTTGGAGGCAGCATTCTACGCTTTATTCATGCGGGCGATTGACGGGTTTTGAAACACCTCCAAGATGGCCTCTCCCCTCTCACCACAGAGGCGCAGAGCCCGCCGCGGCCGGCGCCGCCCCTGAGCGGGAATTCCTGTACCCACAAACTCATTCTCGCTCGGCGAGCCAGCTTTCTACCGCCGGCCAAATTTCCATGGGCGCGCTTTTGCCGATGACGATCGAGAGGTGGTCATAGTCCTCGGCATGGCCGTTGGCTTGTGAAAACTTGATAATCTGTTTGTCGCGAGATCCTAAAGCCTCAAAAAGGGCTCGGCAACCGGATTCCGGCGCCAGCAGATGATCGCCTCCTCCCACCAAAGCCAATACCGGCGTCTGAATTCGCCGCAACCCGGAAAAATAATCATATCCGTCCAGGCTGAGCCATCGCCGCCGCAAATTCCAACCGGCCCACTGAGCCAAGACACCGCGAAACTCATCCTCTGGGCCAAGTCTCAACCGGCGCGCCGGAAAGTAGCCCAAGAGCCGGCTAATCGCCATAGTAAAATAAATCATGGCGCGGCCTTTCAGGCTACTCCCGGCATGGTGGGCTTGTGAAGCAAAGCTGACGATCCCGCGCAATTTTTCTTCTGCCTTGGGATAGCGAGACAGGTAGGCGTAAATCAATACGCCGCCGATGCTGTGTCCGACCCAGAAGAGCGGACGTTGGGTTTGCTGGTAAACGTAGTCAATCGCGGCAGGCACATCGAAGTTAACCCAGGTATCAAAAGAAGTCTCCCGGGGTTCCATTCCCCGCCGGCGGCTTTCGCCATGCTCTCTGACCTCCAAGGTCCAGCCGTCGTAGCCGGCGGCGGCTAGATAAGCGGCCATTCCTCTTCCGCGGCCATTGAGCCATATCGTGCGATTGGAAAAGGTCCCATGGGCAAACAGAATTGGGCCACGCTTGCCGGGGCCATTGGCGGATTCAATACGGGTAAGCGTCAGACGGGCGTTATCGGCAGTTTTTATGTGATGCACAACCACCTCATTTTCGCCCAGTGTTTCTTTCATGATGGCTATTATATCGACTGCGCTTCACTTCTCTACTTCGGCGCCGAGTCGGAACTCCCTGCCCGCCGACCGTTGCCGGCGGATTATTATAGCATCTTTTGCAACTCCGCGGCCTTTGGGCAGGCTCAACAAGTCGGCGTGGTGCGCCCACAAAGCGCATGCGTGACTCCCCTGTATGAAAAATGCCGATCAGACTTGGTAAAAATGTGCAACTAATTTCACTTATGTGAAAAATATTTCACATTGCGTAGCCGGGGCGCGGGTCCGACTCGGACCGC
>JACOSC010000034.1 GCA_016179055.1 Acidobacteriota bacterium | reverse complement strand
GGAAAGCGCGATCGTGTTGCCGTAACTCTTGCTCATCTTTCGGCCATCGGTGCCGACCACTTTGGGCGTCTCGGAAAGCATGGCCTGCGGCTCCGGAAATAGGGGGCGGTAAAACCCGTTAAAGCGGCGAGCCACTTCTCGTGTAAGCTCAATATGCGGGACTTGATCTTCGCCGACCGGCACCGCGTCCGCTTTATAAACCAGAATATCCGCCGCCTGCAACAATGGGTAGCCGAGGAAACCATAGGTAGAAAGATCGCGATCGGCGAGTTGTTGTTGCTGTTCTTTATAGGTGGGCACGCGCTCGAGCCAAGGCGTCGGGACGATCATAGAAAAGATCAGGTGGAGTTCGGCCGAGCCGGCGGCGGTGTCATCAACGTGATTACCCGGTCAGGCGCCAACGATATCCATGGCACGGCGCTCTGGCAGTATCGCTCCCAGCGGTTTAACGCACGCAGCAATACCGCAGTCCGTAACAACACGCCCAAGGCGGTTTTCAGCAACAATATTTATGGGTTTACGGTGGGCGGGCCCATCATCAAGAACAAAACCTTCTTTTTCGGTGGATTCCAAGAGGACACGAACCATTCGACGGCCAACTATACCTTTACCACGCCCACAGCCGACGGGGTGGCCAAACTCCGCTCGCTCTTCCCCAACAACCCGCGGCTCAATCTCTATCTCGACGCGATCGGCAGTCTGCGCGGCGTGTACGACGTCCGGCCGCTCCCGCTCGGGCTGGGCATCGATCCGGTGACCGGCATCGACCGGGGCGCGCTGCCGATCGGGACCTCTAACACGTCCAACGCTTACAGCGGTGAAACACCGCAGTGGCTGATTAGAATCGACCACAACCTGTCGGACGCGCACCGTCTATCGTTCCGTTACATCTACGATTCGAACTTGACGACACCGAGAGTAATGTATCTGCCCGGCTACATTGATGACTTCAAAGGACGCGACCAGACTTTTCTATTCAGCGACAGCTTCACCTTTAGCCCGACCTGGACCAACGAGTTCCGTTTCTCCTACGGACGCATCGGGTTTAGTTTTCCGATCTCAGGCCGGTCTGTAGCCGACGCGCGGACGTCGCCGAGCTTTGCATTCCCGACCATAGCGGATCTCGGCATTTCATCGGGCATCCCGCAGTTTCGTTTTGCCAACAACTGGCTGTTTCAGGAAACGCAATCGAAAGTGCTGGGTCGTCACACCTTCCGGTATGGCGTCGAGTTCCTGCGACAATTGGCCCGCCAGCGTCCGCCGTTCAACGAGCGCGGCTCCTATACTTACACCAACGCCACGGCTTATTCCGGCTTTGCCAATTTCCTGGATGATTTTAGCGGGCCGTCCGGCTCGACCTCCCGAAATTTTGGCGCGCCGGTCTATTATCCGAACCTCTTTCGGCAGTCCTACTATTTCCAGGACACGTTGCGCGCCACCCGGGCCTTGACGTTGACCCTTGGCCTGCGCTATGAGAATTTTGGTCAGCCGGCCAATATCTTCCCATATCCGGCGTTCGCCGGGTTTGATCCGGCACGGTTCCTGGCGCCCAACAAGGTCAACCAGGACAACAATAACTTCGGACCGTCGTTCGGGCTGGCCTGGTCTCCATCTTATAAAGACGGTCTAATGGGCAAGCTCTTCGGCGACGGCAAGATGGTCTGGCGCGGCGGCTATCAGATCACCTATGACTCCCTTTTTAACAACCTGCTCTCCAACCTGGCCGCCGATTCTCCGAATACCATCAATACGGTAGTGACGGGAGACCCGGCCCAGGTCAACCCGCGTGGGACCGGCAGCTTTTTTTCCCGGCTGCCGACCGGCGCGCGCGTGGCCACGCCCCTGGACGCCCAAGCTGGGGTGTTCGATCCCGACCTGCGCAACCCCTACACCCAGCGCTGGTCCTTCGGCTTTCAGCGTGAATTACCGAGCCGGCTGCTGTTCGACTTGTCGTATGTAGGGTCCGCCTCTCATAAGCTCCTGACCACCGCCGATCTCAACCCCCAACTGCCCACCGGACAGCGGCTGTATCCCAATCTGGGTATCCGGCGCGCACGCACCAACGCCGGCAACTCCAATTACCACGCCATGCAATTGCGGTTGGACCGTCGATTCGCCAATTCCTTTTCGGCCACCGGTTCGTATACCTGGTCACGCACTATCGACAGTACCAGCGAGGTGTATGCTACCACCCAATCCAACTCTCAATTCACCTCCGTTCCTATCAGTCAGGGCGGCCTCAAGCTAGACCGAGCCTTAAGTGACTATCACCGTTTGCATCGGCTCTCCATCACCTATCAAGTGGAGCTTCCGGGACCCAGGAGCGGTTTCCTGAGCTACCCCTTGGGCGGATGGGCGGTCACCGGCATTACCACGTTCCAGTCGGGCGCGCCCTATACTATAACTAACGGCTTCGATCGCAACGCCGACGGTATAGGCGCCGACCGTCCGGACATCAGCAATCCCAACGCCCCGATCAACACGCGGGCGGTGATCGCCGCGGCCTGCCCAACCGGGTACCGCAACCCGGACACGGGTGCCTGCGTCTCCCCCGGCGACGTGCACTTCATACAGGGCACGGGCAACCCGACGGCCGCCACCGTGGGGCGCAACACGTTGTTTGCCGGCGGCGTGCACAACTGGGACATGAACATCTTCAAGTCGTTTAGCGTGACCGAAGGCAAGAAGCTCGAGTTCCGCTGGGCGGCCTTCAATATCTTCAACCACCCGCAGTTCACGGGCGTGCCCGAACGGTCCGTGCTGGGCGGGACGGCGGGCCGCTTCTTGGACCGCAACTATGTCACCGTTGGGGCACGCACGATGTGGCTTCAGTTGAAGTTACTCTTTTAAACGCGGGTGTTACCTATCGTCAGGGCGCGCGCGGCTCGTCCGGAGTTTAATCCTTAATGCGAGCATCACCGCGCACAGTGTGTGGTGGTGCTCCATCTTTACCGCCCATTCAACTTTAATGGGACGCCTTTACCTTGATCGGCGCCGCCTAACGAATGCCCACGCCCGTCGGCGCTCCCAAATATTTTCAAACGACACGCCTGGGAGCGCCCCGACTACCGTCGGGGCAAGGGTGGATACGGTCCGCGACGGGGCTCGTCGGCAAGGATGCCGGCGCCACGACGAATGAAAACAGAACCGCCTGTCCAGTTTTCGGGGTACATTATAGGCCGCGGCATACCCGGTCGCTACCGCTCCCGGTTCTGTAGCGGCTGGGTACCCTAAGGCGTGGGTGGATGAACTATTACTAATCGCTTGGACGTATTCAACGTATAGTGACACGAATCGCGCGACTTCGAATTTTTAACGCTCAACTTTTCAACACGATCTGGAATAATCCAAACATACTTTGCTGACAAAGGCCCCGACCCGCAGTCTAATACAAGCGTAGGAAAAAGATTGGTTCTTCCACTACCGTTGATAGTGAATATGCTTTCAATAAATCGGAGTACAACATTTGCAAAAGGCACGCAGGGCCGTCCGGTAATGGCTGCTCCCGTGAGAACGGGGTGGATGGCAATGCGCGTGTGCGTTGAGCGCTGCAGGCGCAGTACGTAACTCCAAGACGTGCCGGCCGTGCATGTCTGCTGTTAGTAAGGCACTGCCGAGATGCTTACTCCGATCAATTGAGAAGAGACCTATCGGCAGCGAATTCAACGGGCGGCTTTGAACTTTGCCTGATTATCGATCGTGGGCAGTCTTCAGCGCGCGCGGCCATCTACGGTTCAAAGAGACCAAGGCGGCGCTGTTCGCAGGATTCACCCAATTTCAAGGAGGATAAAAGAGTATGTGTAAAACAAAATTTATTACTTTGATTCTTTTAGTCGGGGGATTTGGTTTTCGGGCCGGCAGACTTCGATGTGGCCTTGGGGCAAGGCGTTCCCACAGCGGACATAGCCGGCACTGTGACAAGCGCCTTCGATGGCACGCCTATCCCTGGAGCCCGCATCTTCGTTTGCATTCCGACCCCCTTTGGTTGCCGCCCTGATGCCGGGGGTACGACGGATGAAGATGGATCTTATAAGGTCAGCGTCAGGACTGTAGGAGGGCCGTATCCCCGTCGTGTTGAAGTTTCTGCTGAGGAATTTGTCACGCAGTCGCTCGAAGTCACAGTCATTGAAGGTGAGACAACCATAGCGGACTTTGAACTGGAGCCCAAAGGCTAAGTATACCCAAGTCTGGGACGGTGCTACAGGTACTGTTAAATAACATCGCAAGGAGGTAACCAATTATGGCCATGAAAACATTAAGGTGTTGTATCGCCGCGGCAGGTTTTTTGTTCATTGGACTCTTCACGCCACTTCTGCGGGCCGATCAAATCGCGGCTACTCCCGTTGACACGGTCAGGGCCGCGAACGGTCTTCAGAGGTCCCCACTCGAGATACCCAATCTCGTGATAACATTTCCTGAATCACATCCTGAAGCCGGCACGGTCACGGATTCTCGGGCCGTAGTGTACAATTCCGAAACAGATGCCGCGACGCCGGACGTTTCGACATTATCAAATTGCTCGTACTTGGAGCAGTGTTACCGGTCCTGCTCGGAGAAAAATCCCGGAGGGTCACGGTGCGATATCTGGCTCTGTGCTTGCTCCTGCGCGGCTTTCGAGTGCCCTGGAATTGCCTGCACGGACTGCATCCTAGAATACTAAGGAGGCATCCAAAAATAAGTTTAGCGCGTGGA
The DNA here is from genome assembly GCA_016179055.1 of Acidobacteriota bacterium. GTDB lineage: Bacteria > Acidobacteriota > UBA6911 > JACOSC01 > JACOSC01 > JACOSC01. Next base: position 763 of record JACOSC010000034.1, on the reverse strand, counting down.
TCAGGGCTGAACAATATTTAGCTTTCGTGATCGAGTATTCTGGGAGAGGCTACCGAACGGTGGATCAAGCCTGTGCCAAAAAATCTGGCCCGGAACAAAAGGCGATATGCGACCCTTTCAGGGTCGAACCTAAGTCGGTTGGCGCAAACCGGGGGTTCCGCTTCGCTTCACCCCCGGCTACTATAGTGGACCCCCTTGGGGTCCTCATTTGATAAGAACTTTTCCAAAAAGAAAGGAGGACACCTATGGGAAGAATACTCTTAATTGGCATTCTGGCGCTCATAGCTATGAATGGAAGTATGAACGCTCAGACCATGTTGGCCGTCGATCCGTCGCTCGCGGAGACCATAGTGGGCACGGCTTCGCTGCCAGGCTGGATTATGGCCACAGGCGACCTTAATGATGATTGGATATTAGATCTCTTACTGGTCGAACCCTCTAGTATAAGGGTATGGCTAGGCGATGATCAAGGCACCTTTCGCAGAGCCTCTAGTGCTAGCCCGGAGGGGAGTCCTTCATGCACCTGCGACGAAGTGTGTCGCAATACAATAGATCCGAAATGCTGTATGCGTGCTTGCACGTGTGCGTGTTTCGGTCCACCTGAGCTCGAGTGTCCATACTGGGGCGTGATCTCAGCACGATGTAAGCCCCGTAGGGACGCTGGAGTTTGGACGGTCTTGGGAATCGCCTGTGTGCGAAGCTCCGAAGGAGCGAAATAGGATAGCCAGGGGCAGAGTCCCGCTACTGCGGGATCGCCCCTGGC
>JACOSC010000023.1 GCA_016179055.1 Acidobacteriota bacterium | reverse complement strand
GCGAGCCCGTAAGCGGGGGTTAGAAATTATGTGCCATAATTAAATAGACAAATTCTGGCACAACTCCCGGACGATTGTGAGACAGGCGCATGAAGTTTATCTAATTAATAGCCCCTCCGAAAAGTCTGCTGAAAGGGTCGCGGTCGTTCACCCACATCGGACCCTACGTGGACCCTTTCAGGGTCCGGCCGGGGGTGATGGCGTTCCGTGGGTGGCGCGGGGCGCCACCCACGGCTATTAACAAGGTCCCCTTCGGGGACCGGCTAGCGACAGACCTGAACAGTTACACTCAATTCTTAGGCCCATACTCAATCTTCGACGGGAGCTTTCCGGCTCAAGCTACGCGCCGCCAATAGGCGCCAAGACACCAGCTTGCGCCAAATGCGGGCTTGGGCCAAGTCATCAAATAGAGAATAGCCCACCGGCGTTACCAGCAGCGTCAGAAGCAGGCACAGCGTCTGCCCGCCAATGACAACGATGGCGATCGACCGGCGAGTCATGGCGCCCGCTCCCGACCCCAGAGCCATGGGGAGCATACCGGCGACCAGGGCAAACGTGGTCATCAGTATGGGGCGTAGCCGGTCCCGACAACCCTGCCGAATCGCCGCGCCGCGTGACGCCCCGGCGGCACGCAGGTTTTTTATGTGATCGATTTGCAAGATAGAATTTTTCTTGACCACCCCGAACAACATGAGGATGCCCAGCGCGGAGAATATATTGAGCGTCTGTTGAAAGGCGAAGAGAGAGAGAATAGCAAATGGAACGGACAGCGGGAGGCTCAACAGAATAGTTACCGAGTCAATGAAGCTTTCAAACTGGGCGGCCAGAATCATATACATGAAAATGAAGGAGAGCAAAAAGGCCAAAGCAAAACCAATAGCGGCACGGCCCAATTCTCTCGCCCGCCCCTGCACGCCGGCGCGATACCCCGGATCCATATTGAGCTTGGGGACTTCTTGGTTGAGGGCCTCGAGAACCTGGCTGAGCGACTGGCCGCGTTCGATATTGGCCGTGACCGTGACCTGGCGCTGACGATTGTATCGGTCGATCTGGGCGGGCCCCGTGCCCTCGTCGAGCCTGACAACATTATCCAGCCGCACACTGCCAACCTTGGTGGACGGCACGTAGAGGCGTGAGATCACATCCGCGCCGTTGCGGTCGGCCAGCCCCAGGCGAAGTTGTACGTCGTAACGGTCCTCCCCTTCGCGAAAAGTAGTAACTTGGTCGTTGCCTCCGATCATGGTGCGTAGGCTTGCCGCGATGGTCGAAACACTGACGCCAAGATCGGAGGCGCGGTCGCGGTAAATATGGGCCCGAATTTCGGGCTTGCCCGTTTCAAGCGAGGTGTCCACGTCGACGACGCCGGGAATATTCTTCGCAACCTCTATGATCCTGTTGGAATATCCTGTCAGCTTGTTCAGATCCGGCCCTGCCACCGAATACTGCACGTCCGCATTGGCCCGACCGCCGCCGGCGATAGCGGCGACCGGCGCGGTCGTAATGCGCAAATCCTTGTATTTGCGCAACGCGCGCCGCACCCGCTCCATTATCTCTTGCTGATTCGCCTTTCTTTGGTCCAGGTCCTTCAATTGAACGAAGACGACGCTCTGGTTCACACGCCGTTGGGCGTCGGCCACCGATGGTGGTCAGCAGCGTCGCCACCTCTGGAATTTTTCGGACGTCTTCCTCGACGCGGCGCATCAGTTCGTCCGTCGCCGATAGGGACAGCCCTTCGGGCGCGCGAACCGTTACCTCGAATTGGCTCTGATCATCCTGCGGGATAAAATCCTTTCCGATGGCCTGGAACAGAGGGACAATCGAGGCCACCACCAGCAGTGAGAAAATGGCCGTCATGGCACGGTGGCTCATGGACCAATCCAGCAGGGCGACGTACGCTCTATCCACCATCGAATAGATCCAGGACTCACGCGAGGTGTGGCCTTTGCCTACGGGTCGCAGGAAGCGCGCACAGAGCATAGGCGTAAGGGTAAAACTAACGACAAGAGATACTCCGATGGCGAAAGCCGCCGTAAGCCCGAAGCTTTTCATAAAACGGCCGACGATCCCGCTCATAAAAGCGACGGGCAGAAAAATAATCATAAGAGAGAACGTCGTCGCCATGACGGCCAAGCCGATCTCGGCCGTTGCTTCTTTGGCCGCTTGCATGGGTGAGACCTTTTTTTCTTCGATGAACCGGAAGATATTCTCTAGTACAACAATGGCGTCGTCGATGACAATTCCCACGCATAAGACCAGCGCGAGCATGGTCATATTATTCAAGGTAAAACCCATGTACCACATCAATCCGAACGTCGAGATGATGGAGGTTGGTATAGCAACGGCGGCGATCAGGGCGGAGCGCAGATTGCGCATGAAGAAAAGGACAACCATGGCGGCCAAAAGCCCACCGAGGATCAGATGCTCCTGTATGGCATGGAACGAGTTGTTGATGAATACGGATTGATCACGCAGAACTTGTACGCGAAAGTCGTCCGGCAGTAGCCGCTGGATTTCCGCCAAACGGCGCTTAACGCGTTGGACGATCTCCACCGTATTGGTGCCGGATTGTTTGCGCACCTCCAGCAAGACCGCATCCTTGCCGTCGAGCCGCGCCAGAGTGCGCGGTTCTTCCACTCCATCTTCGGCATGTCCGACGTTGGACACGCGAATGGGCATGCCGTTTACGTTGGCAAGAATGATCCGGTTGAAATCCTCCGCCTTGGCGACCCGCCCGAGCGTTCGCAGCACAAGCTCCCGCCGGCCCTCATCAATGCGCCCGCCCGGCACTTCGATGTTTTGCGCAACGAGCGCCTGCTCGATTTGGGGAATCGTCAGGTTGTAGGCCTGCAGTTTCTGCGCGTCCACCCAAATATGTATCTGACGCTTGCGATCGCCGATAAAGCGCACCTGGCCGACGCCGTTGAGCGATTCAATCGGCTGCTTGATTTTCTTGTCGGCGATCTCTGTAATCTCCCGGGCGCTGCGTCCGGCGGAGACGGCAATAGACATAATAGGTGCCGCGTCCGGATCCAGCTTCTCGATAACCGGCGGGTCGATATCTTTGGGCAACTCGCGCAGAATCCCGCTCACTTTGTCGCGCACGTCCTGCGCGGCCTGTTCTATGTCGCGCTCGAGGATAAAGGTGATGAAGACCTGCGATATGCCTTCCGTCGAAACGGAGCGCATTTCGTCGATGCCGCCGATCGTGTTGACGGCCTCCTCAATCTTCTTGGTCACTTCCGTTTCGATCTCTTCGGGGGAGGCGCCGCGCAGTACCGTGGTAACCGTAACGTTCGGGAAGTCCACCTTGGGGAAGAGGTCCACACCCAGTTGCAAGTAAGCGAAAGTGCCCACCACTACCAGAGCCGTGATCAGCATCGTGGCAAAGACCGGTCGGCGGATACAAATTTCAGCCAATTTTTGCATAGTGTGCGTTCCTCATGCCGAAAAGATTGTAAGGACTCGACGCCGGCCTCATTAGTCTACGTTCTATCTATGGGCGCAGCTCGGACGCTTTAATCCGTTCTTTAACGACGACCGGCGTCCCGCTCGCCAGTCGCTCCAGGTTGGAGAGCGCCACTTCGTCGCCGGGTTTTACGCCCGCCAGTACTTCAACCATGTCCCCGTCGTGCACGCCCAGTTTTAACTGGCGCTCGGCGACCTGCCGGCCCTCGATCAGAAAGGCCTTATGGACACCGGCAAAGCTGACGACGGCCTTGGCCGGAATCATGACCGCCGGCGTTGGCTGCGCCGACAGCACTTTTACGTGGGCGAACAATCCCGGTTTCAGCGTGTCATCCTTGTTATCAATGAGGGCTTCGATGGTCATGGCGCGCGTCTTCTCACTAAGCGCGGGGCTAATCCGGGCAATCCGGCCGCGAAATGTCCGGCCGGGAAAGGCGTCCGCTGTGAGGACTACTTCCTGACCGGCGTGCGTGCCGGGAGCGCTCATCTCGGGTATATCGGCCCGGAGTTTGAGCGGACTCATTTTCACCAGAGATACAATAGGAGAGCGCACGCCGACGTATTCACCGCGCGAAACCATTTTTTGAGAGACGGCGCCGGTTATGGGCGCCCGCACAAAGGAATCGGCGAGGCTCTTCTCCGCCAAGGCGAGTTCAGAGCGACGCTGCTCTACGAGCGCCAGTTGATTGTGAACGCCGTCGACCGCGGCTTGATGGCGGGCTTCGGCCGCCCGCAGATTGACCTGGGCGTCGTCGTAGCGCTGCTGCGAAATGTCGCCGTTGGCGATCAACTGCCGGGCGCGCTCAAATTTCAGCCGGGCATCATCCAGCGCCACTCTGGCCTGCTTCACATCGGTCGTCTGCTCGGGATCAATTTGGTCGGTATTACCGGCAAGCCCCAGGCGCGCCCGGGCCTGTTGCAGCGCCGCTCGGGCCTGCTGCACGCGCAGGTCGAATTCTTTCGGGGCGATGCGCGCGATGACTTGCCCGCGCGACAGGCGACTGCCCAGCTCGACGTTCATTTCGGCCACGGGGCCGGCCACCTCGCTGCTGACCACCGCCTCCTCGTCGGCCATCAGCGTCCCGACCACATCAATGGAGCGCTGCAGGCTGCGAAGGACGACTTGGGTGCTGGAGACTTCCACGGACGGAGGCTTGGCTTGCGGCATAGCCTGCGCCGAGGACTCCGCCGGCTTTTTCGAGCAAGCACCGATCGACAGCAGACCGCAAGCCAGTGCCATTACAGCCAGAACTTTCATAATTACCAAAAGTTGAAATAGCGTTCTCATAACCGTGATATTCCCTTCAGGAAGATTGAAGCAAAAGCGTCCGCAACGTCCGCACAGTTCCCATGCGGCAGTAAAGACCGGAACAGGTTCGCGGCGAGGGCGTGATAACTGATCATCGAGAAGAACGCGTGGGTGGCTATCTTAGGGTCGATACGGCGAAACGTACCGTCGGCCATTCGTTGCCTGATGTACCGCTCCAGAAAAGCCCTGACTTTTTTGGCGTATCGTTCAAAGAGCATGGCCGATAGTTCATGACACTCCAGCCCGCTGTATAGCAAGAGGCGAAAAAGTGTGGGATCTTGGTCGTGGATTTTCAGTATATCCGTCGCCAGCCCCTGAAACACCGCGCGGTCATCCTTCCGCCGGGCGGCATTCTTCAAGGTTTTTAAGATGAGCTCGGCGCTTTCGGCGGCTTTATAATCGATAATGGCCGAATACAGATCGCGTTTGGTCGCAAAATGTCGGAAGATAATCGCCTCGCTGACGCTCGCTTGCTCGGCGATCTCTTTGGTCGTCGTGCCGCGGAACCCTTTACGGGAGAAAAGGTCGACAGCCACGCGCAGGATCTGTAGGCGGCGGTCCTCACCGGACATGCGCGCGCCGGAGCGAACGGAAGACGACTCTCCTTTCATAATCAGTCTCATACGGAACGGAAATCCCGCAACACGTAATCATTCCTCGCTTACAAGAAGGGCGCGAGAAGTATTCCATGATTGATAAGTAAGTAATTACTAACATACCAAAGCCCGGCATGTCAAGGAGGTATTATCCTGAGGGTGTGCGCCCAATTTGTTGATGGTTTGAACCAACCAAGGGGATTTTCTGGTGAGGGTTTTGCATATTTATAGTAGGATTCATTGAACCACAAAGACACCAAGACACAAGGATGGAATTAAGCGAAGGGTTTTGTGAGCACAGTGCCTTTGTGTCCTTGTGGTAAGATTTATGTTGAAGTCTTTTCAGCGTCCCATTCTTAATGATCAAATTCCAGTATCCGGATGTGACATTATCATATAGTGATGACACCATAAATTGGGTAAGGGCTTCTTCCAACGTTCAGTGGTAACATGAGTCCGTGGGCCATGATATTTTTGGGATAATCCCTTACCCCGAGTTATTGAGAAGATGGAGTAACGATGCCTTCTAAGCAACGAGGTGATCGCGCCCTCGTGTTTCATCCCTTAACGAGCGACCGTTGGACGGACTTTGAGATACTGTTCGGCGAGCGTGGCGCTTGCGGTGGCTGTTGGTGTATGTGGTGGCGGCTTAAACGGTCCGAGTTTGAACGCCGGAAGGGACGAGCCAACAAGCAGAGTATGAGAAGCCTGGTCATGTCCGGTGAGGTTTCCGGGATCTTGGCCTATGCCGCGGAAGAACCCGCCGGCTGGTGCGCCATAGCCCCGCGGGAAAGCTATACAGTGCTTGAGCGGTCGCGCGTGCTCAAGAGGATCGACGATAAGCCCGTGTGGTCCGTGACTTGCCTGTTCGTCAAGAAGGAGTACCGGAACAAGGGCGTCAGTGTGCAACTCCTGCGGGCCGCTGTCGCGTTCGTCAAAGCACAGGGCGGGACGATTGTGGAAGGTTATCCGGTCGAACCGAAGACCGACAGAATGCCTGATATTTTCGCGTGGACGGGCCTTGTCTCGGCCTTCCAGCAGGCGGGGTTTGTTGAACGCGCGCGCCGGTCTCAGACGCGACCCATCATGCGGTTTGAGATCAAGAGGCCAAGGAAGAGCAATCGGCGAGAGGTTGTCGGCTAACCCCAGCGTTGCCGCGGACTCGCTCCGCTCTCCGCTGAACTCCATATCGCTAGGCCGAAGGATAAGGAGACTATCCATTGAAAAAGATTGATTATAAAAAAGAGCTTAAGCACTTGTATAACGCTTCTGTAAAGAAAGCGGAGATTGTAGACATATCGCTGATGAATTTTCTAATGATTGATGGTGAAGGTGATCCCAATACATCACAAGCCTTTCAAGCCGCGGTCGAAGCACTATTTTCTATTTCGTATTTCTTAAAGTTTATGATCAAGAAGGGCGAAGAAGGAATTGATTATGGAGTTATGCCTTTGGAAGGGCTATGGTGGGCTGATGACATGTCGCAATTTAATAGTGAAAACAAAGCCAATTGGAAATGGACGATAATGATTATGCAACCGGAATATGTAACCGAAAAATTGTGTCATGAAGCCGTGGAGCAGGTTAAAAAGAAAAAAGTTTTAGAAGCATTGTCAAAAGTTCGTTTTGAATCATTTTCAGAAGGGCAGTCGGTACAAATTATGCACATTGGACCATTTTCAAAAGAGGGTCCAACGATTGAAAAATTGCACAATTTTATTAGAGAAAATGATTTTAAACGGGTCGGTAAGCATCATGAAATATATTTAAGCGATATTCGTAAGGCTGCTCCAGAAAAATGGAAAACAATCATAAGGCAACCAGTAAAGGTTTAACTATGCGCTTCCGCCGACGCCAAAAAAGCGGCGCGGCCGAACTTAGGCGTTAGCCGCGCCACTCGTATGTATCGGCAGCCCGGTTCCCAGGAGGACATATGCCCATCCGAATCGTTCGACTTGGCACTCCAAGGTCCAGTGAGGAGGGTATCCGCATCGGTACGGTCCGCCGTCCCCCTCGCGGCGTGCCGAAGTCCGAGTACGCCTCTCGTGATCTCTACGACGTGTGGCTCCCCGAGGTGGCGCCCTCCGAGGTCCTCGTCAAGCTCGCGCTATCGGCCGACACGGAGGCTCAGTGGCGCACTTTCACACGGCGTTATCGTGCCGAACTCGCGAAGCCGGAGAAGGCACGGCTCCTTCAACTCCTCGCCGCCCTTTCACAGGTCACTTCACTCTCGGTGGGCTGCTACTGCGCGGACGAGGAGCGCTGTCATCGCAGTATTCTTCGGGAACTCCTGGTGGCCCACGGAGCTTCGGTCGCCTAATCTCATGCCGCGGCCATCCACATGTACGAAGAGCACCGCGCGCTTAACTCGCGCATGAAGCCGACGGCGCTTCATGCCTCGGCTTATCCGCAACGTTAGGCTCGCGTGGCCATACCCCATTGCGTTTCTACTCCAACTTGAAAGATACTCTGCGAGCAAGAATGGACGGGGGACGACTCTGCTTTCATCATCAGCCTCATGCGGAAAGGAAAGCCCGCAACACGAAATCATTCCCGCTTACAAGAGGGACACGATATGTGACATTATCATAATCATAGAGTTTCGACACCCTACCATTCCAGGTTGACTTTCATGGAGTCCTTTGATAGTATAAGGTTCCGACGTATGAAAAAGAGATCCGTATGGAGATGAGTGAGCAGGAGGTCAATCAGTTCTTGACGGACCTCGTCATCACCAAGAAGGTGAGCGCCACGACGCGGAACGGGAATGGTTGGCAGTATGTGTTTCCGGCATCAACGCGGAGCCGAGAACCGCGTAATAACGTGATTCGGCGACACCATCTACACGAGTCGATCGTTCAACCGGCGGTCAAAGAGGCGGTTCGTCGCGCGGGCCTGACTAAGCCGGTGAGTTGCCATACCTTCCGGCATTCGTTTGCGACACACTTGCTGGAGGATGGCTACGATATTCGGACCATCCAAGAGTTACTTGGGCATAAGGATGT